>JBFLZD010000004.1:0-77500 GCA_040756435.1 Spirochaetota bacterium
ATGGTATCCCTTAAATACTGGTATTGTTGGTTTTCGTTGTTTTTTCATGCGACAATTTTATGTCGCATTAATTGCTTGTAAATTAATTTTTTTAAAAAAAAGAGGTGTCTTTTGGGACACCCCCTATTATATATTTTATTCAAATTTTCACATTTAGGAATAATTAGTGCAACTTTTTTTAAAGTTGAATAATTTTGTGTTGAAATTATATTGAATATATAGCATAGTATATACAATTGTATATAATTAGGTATATTATAAGGGTGGATTATGAATAATGAATTATTGAACATTGCAGCAAAAACCGCAGAATCTGTAATAGATGAGGCTGATTCCCTTGATATACTTCAACTGGTAAGTTTTAAGCTTGATGAAATTGAATACGGTATTGATATATTATCAGTGCATGAAATACTGCGTATACCGGAAATTACGCGTCTTCCCAATACACCTGAATATATTAAAGGCGTTATTAATCTGCGTGGTAATGTTATTCCTGTGGTTGATATACGCTTACGGTTTGGTATGCAACAGGTTACATTAACTGAACTAAGCAGGATTATTGTTGTGGAGATTGGCGAAAAATTAGTAGGTCTTTTAGTAGATAACGTACATCAGGTAATACGATTGTCACGCTCAAGAATTGATGAGCCTCATGATCTGATTGAAGGCATTTCAACAGAATTTATAAGTGGTATTGGCCGATTGCAGGATAGGCTTATTGTGATCCTTCGACTTGATAATATTCTTTTCAGCGATGAGCAATGATTTTTTTATATTTGAGGTGATAAAATGGGCTTTTCCTTAGGTGAATATCAGGATATGTTTCTGGAAGAAGCTGATGAACTTTTACAGGAACTCAATCAGAATTTACTCAAACTTGAAAAAAATCCTTCTGATGATGAGATTATAAATAATATTTTCAGGGCCGCACATTCACTAAAAAGCTCTGCAGCCTTTGTGGGCTTAACTGATCTGGGGGATTTAGCTCATAAGATGGAAAATCTCCTTCAGGGCATTCGTGACAAGGTTATGAAAGTAACACCTGCTATTGTGGATGTATTGTTCCAGTGTTTTGATGTTATTAATGATGTGATACGGGAAGTGTCCTCAGGGAATCCACCTTCAAAAGATTTTTCATCTTTAGTAAAAAAAATTGAATCAGTTGGCCAGCAGGGAAACATAAAGGAAGAAAAGAAAGAAACACCAGCTCCCAAAAAGATACAATTATCAACTAACATTATTAAAGATATACGAAACGGGATTAACAATGGTTTGTCGTGTTGCGAAATTGCCATAACCATTGATCCCAATGCTGCCATGAAATCACTAAAAGTACAGCTGGTATTAACCAATCTGGAAAAGATTGCTGATATCCTGGTTACTATCCCCACAATTGAAGAAGTTTCCATGCCGGAATTTGATAACAGGGTGCAGATTATTTTATTAACAAGTGCTACCGTTGAGGAATTAAAGAAAGCATGTGAGGTTGATCAGGTTACAAGAATAGACTTAAGGAAAATTGAACTGGTAAAAAAGGATAATAAGGTTGCTCTTAAATATCATGAGCAGGAAACGCTTTTTGAGGAAAAACCTGAGGAAGAAATAAAGGTAAGGGATGTTGAGGAAGATGTAATACCTGATGAAGAAGAAAAAGATGAAATAGTAATCAGGTCAAAAGATGATAAGAAGACGTTGCAACTGAGGACGGTAAAGGTTTCGGTAGAAAAGCTTGATCAGCTATTAAACAATGTTGGAGAACTTGTTATAGCTAATTCAGGCTTTTATAAATTATACGAGGAAATGCGGCGTTTGAACATTGAAAAGAGTATAATAAATGAATTTAAAAACCGCATGGAGCAGATGTCACGTATTGCCAAGGATTTACAGAGTGGCATAATGAAAACCAGGATGGTCCCTATTGGACAGGTTTTTTCAAGGTTTAACCGACTGGTTCGTGATCTGGCAAAAGAATTTGATAAAAAAGTTGTTCTGGAAATTAAGGGTGAAGAAACAGAACTGGATAAGAAGGTAATTGATGTTATTGGTGAACCGCTGATGCATTTAATCAGGAATGCCGTTGACCATGGGGTTGAATCTATTGAAGAACGGCGGCAGCAAAAGAAGCCTGAAATTGCAACTATAACACTGAATGCCTATCAGGGTGGCAATCAAATATTCGTTGAAGTAAGTGATGATGGAAGAGGGTTGGATCTAAAGAAAATTAAGACAAAAGCCATAGAAAGAGGATTGGCATCACCTGAGATGATAGCTAATATGGATAAAGACGAAATATATAATTTTATATTTACTCCCGGATTTTCTACTTCTGATGTTGTTACTGATATCTCCGGGAGAGGTGTTGGGATGAATGTTGTTCAGGAAACTGTTAATGAGCTCAATGGCAGCGTATCTATTGAAAGTGAACCTGGTATGGGTACAAGGTTTATTTTGAGTTTTCCATTAACGTTGGCAATCATACCCGCCATAATGGTCAGAGTGCAAAGGGAATTATATGCTATACCACTTTCAGATGTTATAGAAACAATCAAAATTTTACCTGAAGAGATTACAACTATTGAAGGCCATGAAGTAATTAATCTTAGAGGTGAAATCTTGTCACTTATACGCTTGAGCAATTTTGTTGGCATTGAAAGCGGTTTGAAAGACAATGAACGTATGCCAGTGGTTGTTGTTGGTTATGGGAACAGGAAAATTGGAATAGTTGTCGATCTATTAGAAGGGAAGCAGGAAATAGTTATTAAATCATTGGAACAAAATTATCGGACAGTTGCAGGGTTAGCTGGTGCTTCAATATTGGGTGATGGAAGTATATGCTTGATACTTGATATTTCTTCAATGATTAATAAAGTTATCATGCAACAGGATACTTTTTCATTCAAAGAAAAACAGCGTGTATTGGGAGCAAAACAGGCATCAGTGGAAGTTGTAAAAACTGAAGTTGCCACAAAGGAACAGCCTGCAAAAGAAACTATCGATACACAATCAAAAAAGGAAATAAAAGAAACGCTTCTTGAAAAAGAAATGCCTATCAAAGAAGATATTGTATTTAAAAAAGAATCTGAAGAGTTAGTTGAAGTTGAAGAATATAAAGATTTAGAAAAAAACGCCTTATCGAAAAGTGGGAAAGATATTGTAATTGAAGAAAAAGTACATAGTGTTCTAGAAGAATTCAAAACAGAATTAAAGGAAAAAATTAAGACTACACTGGATAAGAAAGATGAAATATATCAGAAATTGGGCATATCAGATGATGATCTGGCAAAAGTCCAGGTCCTTGCAAATGTGGGAATTACAGATGCTGCCGAATCGCTATCAAAAATAATTAACAGAAGAGTGGATTTGTCAATACCTGATGTTTCGGTTCTTCCTATTGAGTCTATACCACAATCATTTGGTGATGTTGACAGTGTGTATTTAGGGGTATATATGCCCATAGTAGGGCAGATCAATGGAACAATTTTATTCAGTTTACGGGAAGACTCGGGGTATGAACTGGTGGATATGCTTTTGGGTTTATCTCAGGGCAGTACACAATCCTTAACCGAAGATGGTGAATCTGTATTAAAGGAAGTAACCAACATTGTAGGATCAGCAGTGGTCAATGCCTTTGCAGATAAGATTGAAATGGCTATAAAACCCACCGTGCCGTCAGTGGTGCACGATTATATGCAATCAATTTTAGATTCTATACTGGCTTTCCATACGGCAGAAAATGAATATGCACTGGTGATGGATACTGAATTTTTCCATCAGGATGACAGGGTAATAGGGAAGCTATTGATTATGCCAACGACGTCTTCGTTAGCTACCATAGTGGAAAGGTTGCGAAATTAAATTGTATGTCAGAAAAAATAAAGGTTCTGGTTGTTGATGATTCTGCTCTGGTCAGAAAAGTAATTTCTGATATTCTTGAAAGTGATAAAGAAATAGAAGTCATTGGCACTGCAAATAACGGCAAATCAGCGGTATTTAAAAATCTTACTTTAAATCCTGATGTCATAACTATGGATATTGAAATGCCCATAATGAACGGGCTGGAGGCTTTACAGGAAATTATCAAAACAAATCCCAAGCCTGTTATCATGATGAGTGTATTGACACAATACGGTGCTGAAGCAACATTCAAGGCATTAGAATATGGCGCAGTTGATTTTATCCCTAAACCTTCAACTGTTCTGGCTATGAGCATGGATGACATAGCAGAACTTCTTATTACTAAAGTTAAAGCAGTAGCAAAAGCTTCGCTTAATTTACATGTAAGAAAGAGTGAAGATGTTTCAGAAACTAATAAAGTATCTATAGTTGCAAAGCATGAAGACAAAAAAAAGATTGTTGGTATTGGTACCTCAACCGGTGGTCCTTCAGCCTTGCAGAGAGTATTACAAAAGTTGCCTAAAAATTTCCCCTCACCAATACTGGTGGTACAGCATATGCCCCCGGGTTTTACCAAAGCGTTTGCCGAACGATTAGATAGTTTATGCAATGTATCTGTAAAAGAAGCGGAGGATGGCGAAAAAATATTGAATGGTTGTGTGTATATAGCCCCGGGCGATTCTCATATCGTGGTTGAGAAGACAGGTGATATCCGTGTTATTCGTCTGTCACAGGCCGAGAAGGTTTCCGGGCATAGACCTTCAGCAGATGTGCTGTTTCATTCTCTTGCAAAAGAAGATACAGATAATGTTATTGGTGTCATCATGACAGGTATGGGACGTGATGGTGCCAATGGTATAAAAGAAATCCATGATAGGGGAGGTTATACCATTGCTCAGGATGAATCTACATCTGTTGTGTATGGGATGAACCGTGTTGCAGTTGAGATGGGGGCAGTGGATGCTGTTGTGGCTGTAGATTCAATACCCCAGGAAATAATTTCTCATATTTAGTGTATAAAAATTGAATAATGTATACCTCCGCAAATAATGTGGGGTATATACAATGAAGTATTCATACAATGATAAAGGTGTTCATAAAGTGAATAATTATCTATTGAATTAATTTGCAAAATTTTGTAATTTATAAAAATTTTTTCTTGAATGATAAAGGGATATCGGTATTATGTATTTAAGATTATGTACTGGATTATGGAATAGGGATATTTTAAACAGCGGGGTAATTCTATGGCTAAAATACTGATAGTTGATGATGCTAAGTTTATGCGGACCCTTGTGAAGGATGCACTGGTACCCAAAGGCCATGAGATAATAGGAGAAGCTGAAAATGGAGTGGAAGCAGTACAGCTTTATAAAAAATTGCGGCCTGACCTTGTGACAATGGATATTACCATGCGCGAGAAAGATGGCATTGAAGCAGCAGAAGAAATTTTACAGTTTGATCCCAATGCAAGAATCATTATGGTAACTGCATTAGGTCAGGAAAATTTGCTGACTCGAGCTATAAAAATTGGTGTGAAGGATTTTGTCGTTAAACCATTCCCTCCGGAAAGACTTCAGAAAGCTGCTGAAAAAGCATTAGCATAAAATAACCATTATGTTTTAATTTTAATATTTTTTTGCTTTATTACTAATACAAAAATATTAATTATCGTTGCATAAATATACCAATTATCATTAATTGTCTGTTTTTATACATTTATAGAGCGAAGTATAACAATAATCGGTAACACTATTTGAATTATGATAACACCCGACAACAATAATGTTCAGTGTATTTTACACATTGAAAATTTTGATGGACCGCTTGATTTATTGTGGGATCTTATAAAGAAGTCAAAGATAGAAATAACTCAGGTTTCTATAGCTGATATTACAGAGCAGTACCTGGAGTATTTAAAGCTCATGGAAAGCATTAACATTCCTGTTGCCATGGAATTTATCGTAATGGCCAGTGAATTATTATATTATAAATCAAAAGCATTATTGCCAGGTGCTGATATAGGAGATGAATTTTTTGTTCCACCACTTCCCCCGGAACTTATACAGAAGCTTCTGGAATATAAAAAATACCAGATAGCATCTAAAAACTTATTGAAATTGCATGAAATGCAATCGGATGTGTTTACCAGGCAGATTTCACCTTTATCTGTTGACGAAGAAGTATATATTGAAGTTAATCTTTTTGACCTTTTGAATGCGTTTGTTGATGTGCTTGAAGCAGATAAGGAAATTGAGCAGCAACGAATAGTATTTGATGAAATTCTTGTGAGTGACCGTATAATGTTACTGGTTAGTATGTTACAAAATAAAGATAAAATAGAATTTCATGAGATGTTTACCCGGGATCCGGGAAGAATGGAGGTCGTTGTGACATTACTGGCTTTGCTTGAAATGACCCGTATAGGAGCTATTACTGTATTGCAACATGCGCAGTTTGGGAACATTTATATATTTAAAAAGGATTTAGAAAAAGTGGATACATTGCATTAAAATATCCGCAATCAGGGAAAACGTATGAGCGACGACATTATAAACGAAGATATTGAATTGGAATCTAATCGCAAGGACAGCCTTGATGATGAAGCGGGCAATGAAGAGCTATTTGAAATGGGCGATAGTGACGATCTCTTTGGTATAGTAGAGGCTATACTTTTCGTATCAGCTGAACCTGTCCCATTGCAGTTTTTTACCAAACAGTTAGGTATAGATGCTACCCAGGCAAAAATTATCATTGATTCTCTTATAGATGAATATGAAGACCGTGATAAAGGAATAAAAATTATTGAGATATCTGGCGGGTATCAGTTTGTTACCAATCCAAAATTTGCAAACCAGTTGCGTCAGGCAATGGGATATAAGAAAAAAGAAACATTGTCTAAAGGGATGCTGGAAACATTAGCTATCATTGCCTACAAACAGCCAATAATGCTTGCAGAGATTGAAGAACTTAGGGGTGTATCATCACGAATGATGGTTGCAGCACTTATGCGTAAAAATCTTATAAAGCCTGTTGGCAGAAAAGATGTTCCCGGAAGGCCATTATTATATGGTACAACCGATGAGTTTTTACGCTATTTTGGATTAAACAAACTATCTGACCTGCCCAAGCTATCAGAAATAAAAGAATTTAACTTTGAAGAGGAATAATATGGATACTGCCAATTTTGAAAAAAACATAATTGAATCGTTATCTCAGTTAACGGAACTATACAGCAAAGAGTTACAGAACATTATAAAAGAAGGTGAGCAGGGAATTTTTCCAGTTAAAGCAAAAATAATATCGCATCTGCAGCAATATGCTCGACCACCACTTACCCCTGAGTTAATAGAAAAAATTGCAACAGAAATATTTTCTGTGGCTCTTTCAGCGGCGCGCCCTCTTAAGGTTGCATATTTAGGTCCGGTGGGGACGTTTACCCATATTGCTCTGCTGGAAATTTTTGGTGATGTTATAGAGGCTCTACCGCATAGGACTATTTCGGATGTATTTGATGAAGTTGAGACAGGGAGAGCAACATTTGGTGTAGTCCCAATTGAAAACAGTACCGAAGGTGCGGTAACCTATACTATGGATGAATTTCTTGATACTGATTTAAAAATTGTATCTGAAAAGTCGCTCAGGATTACCTATAGCCTGCTATCAGTATGTGACAGTATTGAAAAGATTAAAAAAATATATTCACATCCGCAATCGCTTGCTCAATGTAAAAACTGGCTTAAAGCAAATTTACCCAATGTTGAAATAAATCAGGTTAATTCAACTGCTAAAGCTGCTGAAACTGCATCATGGGATAAATACTCAGCCGCTATCGCTTCAAATATTTCAGCTAAAATATATAATCTTAACATCATTGCTGATGGTATTGAAGATTCACGTCAAAATTATACACGGTTTTTAGTTTTAGGGAAGCATGATAATCCTCCCACAGGTAATGACAAAACATCAATAGTGTGTGCTGTGAAAGATCAGCCTGGTGCGCTGTACAAGCTTTTAAAACCGTTTAGTGAACATGGTATTAATATGACCATGATTGAGTCACGCCCCGATAAGAAGAAGATGTGGGCATATAACTTTTTTATTGATTTTAATGGGCATAGAACTGACCCTGTTGTCCAGAAGGCGCTGGAGGCCATGAAACAGGAAACCATATTCTTAAAGGTTCTGGGATCATATCAGGCTGAAAAACATGATTAAAGATTTAACATAAAAAAGGAGCACAGTAAGTATGATTATAGTACTAAAACCCAATGTTACACAGGATGAAATTGATCATATAGTTGGTAAAATAAAGTCACTTAATTTGCAGCCACATGTCTCAAAGGGACAGTACAGGACAATTATCACCGTTATAGGCGATGAGGATATCATCCGCGAACAGCCGCTTGAGGCAATATCAGGCGTTGAATCGGTCAAACCAATATTAAAACCGTACAAGTTAGCAAGTAAAGAAACTCATCCTGATAGGACTATAGTGCAAGTGGGTGATATTGAGATTGGCGGCGATAAGATTGTACTGGTGGCTGGCCCATGTGCCGTAGAGGGCGAAAAGGAAATAATTGAGCATGCAAAAATGGTTAAACAGGCTGGCGCATCCATGCTTCGGGCAGGAGCATATAAGCCCCGCTCATCGCCGTACACGTTTCAGGGGTATGGTGCATTGGGATTAAAATATTTAGCAAAGGCAAAAGAGGAAACAGGGTTACCGATAATTACTGAGGTAATGGACCCCCGTGATGTAGAACTTGTTGCCCAGTATGCTGATGTATTGCAGGTAGGTACTCGCAATATGCAAAATTTTAATTTGTTAAAAGAGTTAGGGAAGATAGACAAACCGGTGTTATTGAAGCGAGGAATGAGTGCAACCATCAATGAATTCCTGATGTCAGCAGAGTATATCCTTTCACAGGGCAATAAACAGGTGATACTATGCCCGCGTGGTATACGCACGTTTGAGGATGTAACCCGTAATACCCTTGATGTTGGTGCCGTACCGGTGCTAAAGGATTTTTCACACTTGCCAGTAGTGTGTGACCCAAGCCACGCAATGGGATTGAAAGATTATGTGGTTTCTGCAGCACTTGCCTATGTGGCAGCAGGAGCTGATGGTATTATGGTTGAAGCACATCCAAATCCCGAAGAAGCAATGTCTGATGGGCAGCAGACAATAAATTTTGAGCAGTTAGTTGAACTTAAAAAGAAACTTGCCAGCGTGGCACTGGCACTGGGTAGGGGAATTTATTAATGTTCAATAAGGTTGCTATCATAGGTTTGGGGCTCATTGGTGGATCAATTGCCCGCATGCTTAAAAAAAAGCATCAATCTGTGCATATTACCGCTTACGGCCGTAAACCAGAAAACCTCCACAATGCTATTGAAGAAGGATTTATTGATGATGTTGCCTCTATTGATGCAATTGATTGCAATGATGTTGATCTTTTCATAGTAGCAACGCCGGTGCTATCATCCATCACTATTATTACATCCTTGTTAGATGATCCGCACCTTAAATCCACTGCATTAGTTATAGATGCTGGTAGTGTAAAGCAGATGGTCATTGATTCAATAGTTGATCATGAAAAGGCGCATCAGTTTGTTGGATGCCATCCAATGGCAGGTTCTGAAAAATCCGGATATACATTCAGTACCCACTCCATCCTTCCTGGTGCATGGGTAATTATTACACCGCATAAGAAAAATAACAATGATAATATTATAGCAATAAAAAAATTCTGGGAATTGCTGGAATGCAAAATTCATATTACCGATGCTGCAACGCATGACCGTATGGTTGCCAGTACCAGCCACCTTCCCCATATAGTATCATCGGTGTTAATGGATAGCTTTTTTGCTATTAATAAAGGAAATAACCCATCAGATATGCAGCCTTTCATAGGAAAAGGGTTTAAAGATATGACGCGGCTTGCTGGTGGCAGTCCTGATATGTGGGCTGATATTGTGCTGTTAAACAATACCAATATTATTGCAGTGCTTGAAAACTATATACAATCATTGACTAAGGTTAAACATAGTATACAGCAGGCATCACTACATAATGACCGGGATGTGCTGTGCCGGTATTTTGAAGAAGTTCAGAATAAATGGAATAAGTACCATGCGTAAGAATATTGTTGTGGCTATTGATGGACCTGCAGGTTCAGGGAAAAGTTCTGTATCAAAAGAGGTGGCTAAACGGGCAGGTTTGCAATATATTGATTCAGGGGCATTGTACCGGGCAATTACACTGTATGTACTGGAACATTGTGGTGAACATTTTACACAGGATGATGTGTGCAGGCTCCTTGAAGATATCCAGCTTAAACAAATCTTTAATGAAGATGGAAGCTGCAGCACATATTGTAATGGTGTCGATGTCAGTGAAAAAATACGCAATGAAACAGTAGCCACACATATTGGCAAAATTTCGGATATTGTTGCAGTTAGGGAATATGTCAATTCGCTTATGCACAACTGGGCCAAAGACCATTCAATCATTGTAGATGGGAGGGATATTGGTACCGTTGTGTTTCCTGATGCAGATATAAAGATATATTTAGATGCAACGGTTGAAGAACGGGCATTGCGGCGTGCTAAAGAATATGCGCAAAAAGGAAAAAATATTGACGTAAATGAGTTAAAGGTGCACATTGCTCGACGTGACAGTGAGGATATGAATCGTCCCTTTGGTGCGCTGAAAAAAGCGCATGATGCTATCTATGTCGATACCAGCGCAATGACACAGCAGGAAGTGATTGATTACATCTATTTGCTGGTTTGTAAGGCAATGGGGTGAATACATAGTAACTATCGCATATAAAAATTTTTATTTTTAGATATACCTGTGAATAATTGCTAAAATAAAATTGACTTATACACGGTTTTTCTTTTTATTGTATTAACGTTATGACAACAAGGTGAAGTGGTATGGAAGTAGATAGAAATGATAGCCAGCTATATATGGATCATGTTTCAAACCTTTCAAATGATTCCATTCAGCCCAAAACTATCTATACCGGTGAGATAGTTACTGTTGATAATGATTTTGCCTATGTTAATATTGGCACAAAAACTGATGGCAGGGTCAGCCTGGAAGAGTTTGAAACTGCTCCCAAAGTGGGCGATGTGGTTGAAGTAATGCTTATGAATAAACGCCTTCTTGATGGGATGTATGTATTTTCCATTAAAGCAGCAAAGAAAGAAAAAAGCTGGCAGAAATTCTTAAAAGCTATTGAAGGGTCAAGTATCATACAGGGGACTGTAAAGCAGAAATCAAAGAATGGGTTTGTTGTTGATTGTCATGGTGTGCAGGCTTTCCTGCCTCTGACGCTGGCTGCCGATGTTAAAGGAAAATCTCAGAATGGGCATTCTACTGTTTATTTTAAGATTAAAAATATTGATAGAAAGAAGCGTTCAGTGCTTTTGTCGCGGAAAGATTTTCTTGATGAAGAACAGAAAAAGATATGGGATAATTTAGAAGCAAATTACAAGCCAGGGGATGTAATCCGCGGTAAGGTAACAAAATTTGTGGACTTTGGAGCTTTTGTTGATATTGGCGGTATTGAAGCTCTTCTTCACCGTAACGATATTTCATGGCGTAAAGTATTTAAGAAAAAGAAAATATTAAAGATTGGCGAAGAACGTGATTTTGTACTTCTTGCTATTAACAGAGCAGAAGGAAAAATTGCTTTGGGTTTAAAGCAGCTTGTTCCTGATCCGTGGTTGTCGGTTCCTGAAAGATATATAGTTGGCAATACAGTTGAAGGGAAAATAGTAACACTTACTAATTTTGGAATGTTTGTGGAAGTTGAGCCTGGTGTTGAAGGGTATTGCTCAGCATCGGACATTTCATGGGCAAAGCGAACAGTAAATCCAAAGGAACTGTATAAAAAAGGCGATAGGATACAATCAGTTGTTTTAAATGTAGATTCTGAGAACAGAAAGTTGTTACTGGGTATAAAGCAGTTACAGCAAAATCCCTGGGATACTATTGAAGAGCGTTTCCCTGTAAAAAGTATTCATACGCGTCCAATCAAAAAGATTGTTAACTTTGGCATGTTTGTGGAACTTGAGCCTGATATCGACGGTTTGATCCATATATCGGATATATCATGGGATGAAAATTTTAAAGATATTCAATCACAGTATAATGAAGGCCAGGAAGTTCAATTTGTTATACTTGATATTAATAAAGATGAGCAAAAGATTGCCTGTGGTATCAAGCAACTCACCAAATCACCATGGGAAGTAATTGCCGAAAAATATCCCCCCAGGACAATTGTTAGTGGGATTGTAACCGGGATTGTTCCTTTTGGTATGTTTGTAAAGATTGATGGCGATACCGTTGAAGGGCTTGTTCATATATCAGAGGTATCAAGAAAAAAGATTGAATCAGTTGATACTATCTACAAGATAGGTGATAAGGTTAATGCTGTTGTATTGGGTGTTGATGTTGATAAGAAACGCCTGTCACTCAGTATAAAGCATTATGAAATTATGACCGAAAAGGAAGAAATCAAAAAGATTTTAAACACATCAACGTCTGGTACAGTTACATTGGGTGAACTTTTAAAAAATAAGCTGGATAAGGAATAGCACATGATAGATAGGGAAGTTACTGTTCACCGAAACATTGTTGAGCAAACGCTGATGAATGTGCGCGATTATATTCGTGCTCATCGTTCTGTGGCAATTAAAGTGGCTATTGGTGTATCAGTGATTGTGGTTCTTGGGATTATTGCCATTGTGTATGCTGATTATAAAATAAAAAAAGATACAGCTGATTTTGAAGCAATTCTTGATGAATATAGAACAACATACACAACCGATATACAAGAACATAATGAAAAGTTTTTGCGTACTGTTAAAAGATTACAGACAATTGCTGATAGCTCTTATTTTGGGTATGTGCATCGCAATGGGTATTATATTATTGCAAGCCTTTATTTCAATGAAAAAGATTATGCTAATGCTGCAAAATATTATGAAAAAGCTTCACAGTATGCATCACCGTTATTTGCTGCACTGGCATTACAGCAGGCAGGCATGGCATCAGAATACCTCAATAATGTTGATGAAGCTTTACGGTATTATCTCCTATGTGAATCAAAGTATAAAGATGGCTATAATATTGACCAGATATTATACAGTATTGGAAGGATGTATGCTCTTAAAGGTGAATATTATAAAGCTCAGGAATATTTTAACAGGGTATCTACTGAGTTCCCGCAATCATTTTTTGCAAAAAAGGCAGCCCAGCACAGTATTTTTTTAGGGGCTATTGAAAGCGAAAAGAAAAATTAATATACTACACATTAAAAAAGCATTGACACAGCAACGTGCTATTTTTGAAGTTATAATGAAATTTTTGATAATAGTAAATAAGGAGAAAAAAAGTGGCAGTACCAAAAAGGCGAAAATCAAAAGCAAAATCAAGGATGCGCCGTTCGCATGATGCGATTGGGGCACCAAACTTAAGACCATGCCCAACCTGTGGTGCGTACGTTTTGCCTCATAGAGTATGCCCTGAATGTGGCCATTATAAGGGAAAACTTATAGTGGAACCGGTTGTAAAAGTTAACAAAGGTTAATGATTGTGTATGAATAGGGAGCGCTTCAGACGCTCCTTTTATATTAATCTTGACAAAATATCAATATTTTTACTACTATCATATATATGTTTTTGTAGTCCGGGGTTTAATTTGCAAGGCAAGTTAGGTAAGGAGGGCCAGAAGTAATGACAGTTGATTTTGAAAAAATAAAAAAAATAATTGTGGATCAGTTAGGGGTCGATGAATCGGAAGTTACACTACAGGCATCATTTGTTGATGACTTAGGAGCTGATTCGCTTGATACTGTAGAACTGGTTATGGCGTTAGAAGAAGAGTTTGGAATAGAGATACCTGATGAAGATGCCGAAAAATTATTAACCGTTGAAGATGTTGTTAAATATATTGAAGCAAAATTACAGTGATTGAATTTTGTTTTTTTTGTGATGAGCAATGGATGATGAAAATAAGAAGGGCATAGATAAAAAAAGGCAAAACCGTAAATTGCAACAGCTTGAAAAACGTTTACACTTTACTTTTTCAAATAAATCATTATTGAAACGTGCTTTAACCCACCGTTCCTATGTTAATGAATCCTCAATTCCTGTAAAAGATAATGAGCGGTTAGAGTATTTGGGTGATTCGGTATTGGGTTTAGTGGTCAATGAATATCTGTTTAAATCGTTTGAAAATTACCCTGAAGGCGATCTGGCAAAAATAAAATCTGCTGTAGTTTCAGAAGAAACCCTGGCAAAAGTTGCCAATCAGATGAACTTAGGTGATTATTTAATTATGGGAAGGGGTGAAGAGCTTACTGGTGGCAGATATCGTCAATCAATACTGGCAGATGCACTGGAAGCAATTATTGGCGCAGTATACCTTGATGCAGGATTAACAAAATCAAAAAAGTTGGTGCTGAGGTTATTAAAAAAAGATATTCAGCGTATTGATAAACTTTCATATTTACGCGATCCAAAAACAACATTACAGGAGATAGTTCAGAAGAAATATAAAAGCAGGCCCTTATATACAGTGATCCATGAATCTGGCCCCGATCACAGTAAAATGTATACCATTAAGTTAACAATAAACGATCGTGATATAACAATTGGAACAGGAAGCAGTAAGCAAAAAGCAGAGTCTGATGCTGCAAAAAAAGCACTTGAACTTATTTACTCCAACAGGATAAGTATATGAGATTTGAGCTATCACATAAAAAGATCAGGATCCGTGTAGCTGGCCTGGTTGTTGAAGATAACAAAATATTGATGATAGCTCATAAAAAAGGAAGTGAAGTCTACTGGTTGTTGCCTGGCGGAGGTGTTGAGTATCAGGAATCACTTGATGAGGCACTCAAAAGGGAGTTTCTTGAAGAATTGGGACTTACAGTAGAAGTTGGTGATATTGCATTGATAGCAGATTCAATAGAACCTAACGGGAAACGTCATATTATTAATATTGTATTCTGGTGTTATCTGATGAATAAGTCAATACGTTTGGGTGATGAAAAAATTTTATATGATTTCAGTTTCAAGCCTGTCAGTGAATTAACTGATGTAGTTATGTACCCGCCACTTAATGAGTATATTATTCAATTGTTAAAGAATAAAAACGAACGAATATATAAAGGTTCACTGTGGATCCCATAACAAATAGTAATGCTATCGTTTTACAGTTAGAATCAAAGAAATCCACAATAATAATTGGCCGGGGAATACTGGCTTCATTATCTTTGCTGATACCCTATAAAAAGTGGGATGTCATTGTTGCAATCATAAGTGATACGGTATATACATTACATAAAGATGTTATGGATAACAGCCTGGCATTAATTGATGCTATTTCAATACAGTATAATGACAGCGAACAAAATAAATCATACGCATACGCCGAAAGATATTTCAACCAATTGCTTGAGAACCAGTGCACTCGAAATTCTATGCTTCTAGGAATAGGTGGTGGTGTTACTACTGATTTCACAGGTTACCTTGCGTCGGCATATATGCGCGGTATAGATGTAGTGTATATTCCCACAACACTTCTGGCGATGGTAGATGCTAGTATTGGCGGCAAAGTGGCAGTGAATATTAGAGCAGGCAAAAACATCGTTGGTCATTTCCATCAGCCTGATTATATTCTTATTGATATAAATTTTTTACATACTTTGCCCAAAAATGAATGGCGTTGTGGTATGTCAGAGGTTGTAAAGCATGCATTAATTGGCGATAGTTCATCATTACCATTATTGCTGAATAAAGAAATACAATATGGTCATATTGACGATTCATTATATACCTGTATTTATAGTTCAGTGCGATTCAAAGCTTCTATAGTTGAGAAGGATGAATTTGAAAAAAACATAAGAGCAATTTTAAATTTTGGACATACCGTTGGGCATGCTATAGAATCTCTGCTTGAATATACAGTAAGCCATGGTGATGCCGTTGCTGCTGGTATGTTGATTGAATCGTATATATCCATGAAAGAGGGCATGCCAAAAGCTGATTTTGATTGTATCAGAGATATTATATCTGCATATAACCTGTTGCCCAATTTTTCATTTGACCCTTCCAAGATAGTTAATCACATGATGTATGACAAAAAAAATGTAAAAGGCAAAACACGCTTTGTTCTTCTGGAATCAATTGGGAAACCGCGGATTGGTTGTGAAGTAAATGATGCACTGGTTATGGAAGCATTAAACTTTTATTTAAAAATGGTTAGTAAATAATGGCAGCTGAAATAAATTATTCAATAGAGGAACGTGAAGGGGCAAAAATAGTTAACTTAGCTGGTGTTCTGTGTTCAGCCACCGAAAGAGAATTTATTAGTTTGATAGAAAGTTTAGTTGCTACAAATAATGTTATTATTAATATTTCAGGTGTATCGATGGTAACTTCATCAGGGCTAAAGGCATTAATTGATCTGTCACAATTAGCAAGACAAAAAAAACGCAGGGTTATGATTTTGGGAGCCTCAGATAACCTGCAAAGTTTAATTAATGCAACTGAATCGTATGATCTGCTCTTAATCAATAGCGTAGAGGAAGGAATAAGAAAATTAGAATATTACATTTAATATTCCTTTACCATATCTATTTTAGTCTGGAACCTTTGTAATTTGTTAATATTCAAAATATAGATGGACATTTGGTTTGCCATTATAAATGTTTCGTGTGATAAAAACATCCACTCCAAATATTTTTTTTATTGAATCTTCAGTTAAATCAGCAGGCACACAGGAATCTACTATTGAACCATTATCCATTATGTAAAATTTATCTACTGTTTGAGCAAGGAAATTAATATCATGGGAAGCTATTATACAGCAGTTTTTTCCAGTTGAACAATACCGTATAATTGCATCATGAAGCTGATTATATGATGGTAAAGAAAGATTTTGTGTTGGATTATCCAGCATCACTATCTGCGCATCTCGTATAAAATGAAATGCTAAAAGGGCACGTGCTTGAACATCAGATGAAAGTAGCATCAATGGTTTTGATGTAAATTGTTTTAATTCAAAATGGTCTATGTATTTATTGACTATCTCATAATCAAAAGATTGGAATGGTGAAAGAAAAGTTTTGTAAGGTATTCTGCTTGATAAAAGGTAATCATGAAGGGTGATGTAATGGTTATAACAATAACCTGCCGGTTGAAATGCAATATTTTGAGCTAAATCCCTTTTTTTGATGGAATGTATTGGTTTTGTATTAAAAAAAATTTCACCATTGTAGTGAGTGTAGTACTGAGCTATTGTTTGCAGCAGTATGGATTTTCCACTTGCCGGTTTGCCAATTATACCAATGATTTCACCTTCAAAAAATTCTACGGAAATGTTTTTAAGAATATGATTATCGCTAATGGTTAACGAAAGATTGTTTAACGTGAGCATGGTAACCTCTTGCCAAGAAAAAAAACATACACAAAGTCAATTATTACAACAGGAATGATGATATAAAATGGGTGTATGAAATGTAAGGCATATAACAGTAATGACAACATTACTGTAAAAGTCATAATAGACAAAAGTTGACTGGATTTTCGTATAAGTGCTATAGTTGTTAGCAAAGAACCCATCCACCCTATTAGTATGAATATTATAGTAGAGATAAGAGCCTTTGCTATGCTTGAAATACAGTGAATAATGTTTTCGTTAATTCCCAGTAGATTAATATAGTTTTGTCCTAAACTTATAATTCTAAATTCGTGAATTAATTTTGTAATATACAGGTATAGTATACTTATAAAAATAGAAATGATAACTATCCATGAAGTATTGCTGTAGAGACCTGTGAAAATTTTGATAGTATAATCATTAAAAATCTGGATTGTATTAAGATATATGATGATAAAAGTTAGGATTATAGAGAAAAGTAATGCAGTAAAATATATGTCGTGGTATAATTCGTATGATGAAAAAAAATAGTGATATATAAAAAGAACGAAGAAAGTAACAACAATTGATACAGGTAGTGAATGTGAAAGTAGCATAGTAATGAGTAAAGCTATTGAAGCAAGAGGTGCTTCGGCACTGGTAATATAATCAGCATAGCAGGGATTGAGCTGGCACCACGATTGTAATCCAAGTGATGCAATGAATGCAATAATAATGATTTTAGGGAAATTAAATACATGCAATAGCACAATTACACTGGCAGCAATAAGCAACGCCTGTACTATAGTAATACTATTATTGCGGATATATTGGTTCTGTAGTATTTTCATGGGTTGCTGGTACGTCCTTTTGTTCTTCCTTGGGTTGTGGTTGAACGGTTACAGGAGTTTCGCGTTGCTTTTGAACTTCTATGTAGATGGGTTTTAGCAATTTGTCTTCCTTAACTTTATTAATGAAATTTGTATTGTAATAGTTGCTGGACACTATCTCTTTAACTTTTGAGGTATCATTGATAAAAGCGTAGCATTTGCAAAGAATAAGCAAATCACTATCTTGTAGCCTGAATTTATTAAAATGAACTATCGCCTCATTGTATTGAGCAAGCATATAGAGGGAGCGTGCATAATTTAACGATAAAGATTCATCGCGGAGGTTTTCAGGAACAATGGTGGTAAGTTCTACTACCTTGGAATATTGCTTTGTTGAGTAATAATGCTGAGCTGTTATAATGAAGGCTTTAATATATTTGGCGGGGATTTCCTTCTGCTTTTGTCGGTATTGCATGTATACTTTTTCAAAATATTCATATGCTTTGTTGTCATTTTTGTTGTAAAAGACAAGACCTAACTGATACAGTATTTCCGGGTTGTTGGAATCAATTTTATATGCTGACTGCAACGTTTGCAGGGCACCATCATAATCATTCTTTTGCATCTGAATGGCTGATAGCAATAAATACGGTGAAAGGTTGCCTTTTTTTGTAGATATAGCCTGCTGTAAAAAAGTTTCAGCTTTAGTATACTGGCCAATATTATAATATGCAGTAGCAACTTTAAGCTGGCTGGAATATTTTATATCCTTATCAATAAACGCATATTCCAATGCCGCCTCAAATGCTGTTGCAGCTTCACTATAGCGTTTTTCCTGAAAATATATGTCACCAACAAGCAACTGGAGTTCACCGTAAAAAGGTATGCGGTATAAAATCTGATTAAAATTAGACAGGGCATCACGGTACTGGTTTTGCGTGTAATAATACATGCCTATTTCAAATACCGGGGAAAGAAAGGAGCTATCAAGTATAATTGCCTGTCTGAAATGCTGTAATGCTAACGAATAATCCTTTGATTTGCTATTAAGCCCTTCCTCATATTCTTTTTTTGCTTCTTCATTTTCGGTCCACATGAGTTTGTTAATCAAATTTTCCGCTTTGGTTTTTGCTGATGCTTCCCCCAACACCTCATAAAAATATTTGCAGGTTTTAATGGTTTTTGGAAAATCGGATCTGGATTCATAGATGACAATAAGGTTCCAGTATGCTAAATTTCGGTATTTTGGCGTCATCTTGCGTTCAACTGCCTTTTCAAAATATTCAAGAGCAGTTGTAAGATTTCCATTGTTTTTCTCAATTTCACCAACAAAGTAATAGGAATCGCCTCGGTCAGTTGCTTCAATATCCTTTAAAAAATTTTCTTTTGCTTTTTCCCAATTTTTATGGACATAATAGCGACATCCAGCTTCATAGTAGCTGTTAGCGTATGCAGGTGTAGCAAATGCAATCATTACGGGTAACAAAATGCAGAAAAATATGGCATATACAAAAGGATGTTTCATAGTAAGTATCCTTGAAATAGCTTGTATACTAGCAATAATGTAAACTATATACTGTGTTTACTTTTGTGCATCTGGTTGCAACAAATAAGACGTTTATTCATTTCTTGAATGGTTTATACGTATAATTACTGCTGATAGTTATAAAATATGTCAATACATTAATTTATATGAACTCAGTCAGATCAACCACACATATTGCAATAGCAACGGCGTTAAGCAGAATATTAGGCTTTGTACGGGATATGGTTATCGCATGGATGTTTGGTGCGTCCTGGCAGATTGATGCATTCTTTGTTGCATTCAGGATTCCTAATCTGGTACGAAGACTGGTTGCTGAAGGGACATTATCATTGCCCCTGGTGTCCGTTATTATGAACTATCGCCACAAAGAAGAAAGAAAAAAAATAGCTAAGGAACTATCTTCATTATACATTGTGGCAGGGTTTCTTGTATCTGTTACAGGTATTGTTGCAGCGCCTGCCATTGCAAAAATTCTTGGTTTTGGATTTACTGCAAAAGTGTATAGTCTTTCTGTAGTGCTGCTACGCATCATGTTCATCTATTGCCTGTGTGCAAGCTTTGTTGCATATGCCATGGGTGTGCTAAACACTGAAGGGGTTTTCTTCATGCCTGCATTATCGCCACTATTGCTTAATGTGGGTATTATTCTTTTTTGTTTTATTGCATATCAGTATTCCAGTGTCATGTGGCTGGCAGCAGGTGTTGTGGCAGGTGGCATTATGCAATGCATGGTTGTTCTTATTCCATTATATAAAACTGGTGTGCGCCTGACTTTTGGTCATATACAGACAGTACACGCAAAAGTGCTGCGTATGATTGTAACCTCAGTGATGGGCGTTGCTGTATATCATATTAATGTGCTGGTTAACACCATGATGGCATCAACGCTCAAGCAGGGTAGTGTTAGCTACCTGTATTATGCTGACAGGTTCATTGAGATAGTGAGTGGTGTGTTTATCATTTCAATGAGCAATGCGTTTCATCCTGAGGTTTCACGGTTGTGGGCTATCAGGGATGCTGCACGCCTGCAGGCAACAATTACATCAATGCTACAGGCATCACTGTTTATTGCACTTCCTGCCAGTGTTGGTCTTATTGCAACGGGGAAGGTTATACTGGCAACATTCTTTGAGCATGGAAATTTCTATAGTTTTGAAACAGTCATGACGAATCAGGCGCTTGCATGTGCGGCTGTTGGTATCCCTGCGTTTGCGGTGGTTCGTATTCTTATGCCACTTTTTATTAGTATGAGGGCATCTGCATTTATTAATGCAATTTCAACAGTTGCAATTGTTCTGAATGGGGTGCTTGGCTTTGTACTTATGCACACACGCCTTTTGCATGGAGGACTGGCACTTGCTAACAGCATTTCATTATATGGTGTGGCGATAGCTCTTGTGATAAGACTTTTGCATTCAATGAAGGTAAAAGTGGATAAAAAGCTTACTGTTACTTTGCTGCAGTATTGCATTGCTTCTGGAATAATGGGGTTTTTACTGTATGTACTACAATCATTTTTCCCGTATGAGAAAGGTGTTGTATATACATTTGTGCTTGTTACACTGGGGATTGTGCTGTATGCTCTACTATGTAAAATTTTAAATCCTGATATGACATTACGTACAGTGATAGATGCTATTCGGAAAGATAGGTAACTTTTAGATTCTGGATGTTAGCCATGGCTTCTAAAAATTCAAGAGGCATTTCCGTTTCAAGCGAATGATATGCCAGAGCTATATAGATGTTTGTTTTCTTATTCCCCGGACGGGTGGCATCCACAAGAAACCATGTGTTGTTATAAAAGGCTTCAGCCCACATGTGAAATACACATACATCTTTTTTGCCTGCATATTCTTTTACTGCTATCATGCCAACCACTGCCCGTGCTGGAATGTGTAGTGCTCTTAGTAGTGCAATTGTAGCAATTGCATGTTCGGTGCAATCGCCTTTTTTTAATTCAAAGATTGCAGGAGCAGGTATAATAGGGATCCCTTCAGTTTTGGTTTCTATTGCATTATAAACTAGCTCTTCAGCTTCTGTTATGGGATTGTGGCTTGTGGCAATTGCTTTTGCATGCTGTACAACGACAGGGTTACTTAGTTGCAATAATCGCGTGTCTTTTAAATCATTTTCTATAGGCTTTTGCTTAAAATCTTTATTTCTGCCAGATGCAATGATGTATGCATATGAGGTATTCTTATTTCTTGAAGAAAGAATTTTTTGAAATGGTGTCTGGGTTATGGTAAAGGCTTCATCGGATGACACCATGAAAAGGGATATGTTCTCCTCCCATAATTTACTGGTTATATTGGTAATGGGAACTGTTGAAAGGCTAGCGGGCATTGGTTGCGAATACAGGTATAGTAAGTATCCACATACAATACCAGCAATACCAATGGCATATATTTTTTTCATGATCAGTCCTTACGAATAATTTCAAGCTGCATATTTAACATTTTTATAGAACTTTTTAACACAACACCGTTTTCATCAAGATACACAATAATATTTTTAATTTTGCCAATGCTCTGCTCAATTTTCCATGCTTTATACAGTACACTGTTAACTGAAATTGTTTCAGTGCCTGTAAGTTTTATGGTTACCGGAATCACAGCTTCTCGTTCTATTGAAGGATCATAAACGTTATGGGTGATCTGTAAACCTTTTTTGAATTTATTCTGTATCAGCATATACAGAAAATAATTTCCATCAAGAACATAGTCCTGGTCCAGTGTTATGATACTTTTCATGGTATTTTCAGTTAAGGTAATGGTGCGGCCATTGCACTGTGCAATGATATCCAATTTTTGTTCGGTGTTTGTTTGTTTTATATAGGTGTGTTTTTCAAGTTTTACTGGTTTACAGTCTAAGGTTTCAACAATGGTATCCTGTGACTGGGTGGTGCCATTTCCCATTGTCAAATCAAAGCGATATATATACTGGTTGTCTTCAATGGTGTTCTGGATAGTGGCTTTCCCCATTTCAACACCGTTGACAAGAAGATCATACTGCCATGTGCCTACTGGAATTGTACCGGGTGCATGTGCAGAACACGCACAAACTGAAATAAACATGGTAATGAGTATTGCTGGTGTTAACTTTTTCATAACCTTACTGTACTCCTGCGAAAATAGAAGTTAGAAACCATAAACCATCCTCAAAAATCCTAACCAGTGTGGATAACGAAGGATCTTGTAGCTTTAATAATGACAATACTACATCATTTTCATACATTATGGCAATGATAATGTTATTAGCAGCAACTCCTATACTTAAAAATATACTATCTCACAAAGTGTTGATAACAATATTCAATACGCTTTATAAAACGCTGGTAGCCCAGCAATGGAAGTATTTTATCAAGCTCAGGGCCATGTAATCTGCCGGTTACCATGGCTCTGAACGGCATAAAAAGCATCTTTCCTTTTAGTCCTGTTTTCTGCTTTATTGTGTTGAGTGTTTCCGTACTGTAATTGTGTTCATTGATAGTTGAGTGAATAAGTTCATATGCAGTCTGGATAACTGTCTTAGCTTCCGGTGTTGCTAACATATTTTCAGCATCTTCCTCAAATTCAGCTTTATCACCAAAGAAGATTGAAATCTCCTTAACAATATCTGAAGCTATCTCACAATTGCCTCTAACCGTATCAACAACATGAGTAAGCCATTCGTTTTTGCTTACAGCAGGATATGCTTTTTCAATATAAGGATAAAACAGCTCAAATGCTGTATCAAAAGGAAGATTACGCAAATATACCGAATTCATCCATTTCAGTTTCTGAAAATCAAAGATAGCAGAACTCTTTCCAATTTTAGAAAGCTCAAATTCGGCAATAAGCTTTTCTACAGGTACTATCTCATCACCTGATTCTAACGTCCAGCCCAGTAAAGCTAAGTAATTGAATAAGGCCTGGGGTAAATAACCCTGTTCACGGTACACTGCAACGGACGTAATACCATGGCGCTTTGATAGTTTAGTGCGATCTGGCCCCAGTAGCAGTGGCATGTGTGCATAGATAGGTACCGGTAGTCCTAACGCCATGGCAATGAGCATCTGCTTTGGTGTATTGGGTAGGTGGTCTTCGCCGCGAATAACATGGGTCACATTCATTAAGGTATCATCAATTATGACGATATAATTGTACACAGGAACACCATCTGAACGAACTATGATAAAATCACCGCCAATATTTTCACTGTTGAAAATAACATTGCCTTTTATCTGGTCATCTATTGAAAGAGTAATTCCCTCCTTAACCTTGAAACGCACAGTGGGTTTTCTTCCCTGATTTTCAAAAGCCTTTTTTTGTTCAAGGGTCAGGTTTCTACATGTTCCAGGATATACAAATGGTTTATTTTCTTGTGCAGCTTTCTGGCGCTGTGCGTCCAGTTCTTCCTGGGTACAATAGCAATGATATGCATGGCCACCTTTCAGTAGCTTCTCAGTATATTCGCGGTAAATATCAAAACGTTCGGATTGCCTATAAGGGCCATACTTCCCTCCACAATCAGGACCTTCGTCCCACTGCATGCCAAGCCACGTAAGGTCATTGAGAATAGACTCTTCAGATTCCCTGGTGCTGCGTTCCATATCAGTATCTTCAATTCTAAGAATATAGGTGGCATTATATTTTTTCTTGAATAGAAAGTTTAGTACTGCAGTTCTGGCATTGCCTACATGTAAAAATCCTGTTGGGCTGGGTGCAAATCGTACGCGCATGATTATGTTCTCCTGTATGGGTAAAAAATTAATAGTCGTATGTATGTACCGAAGGTGTTCCGGTAACAATTTCTTTTGTGTCCCGTTCAACCCGTTTCAGTAATGCTTTTATTTTATCCACAACATCATCTTCAAACAATATTTTACCGCACCGGTTGCATTTATAGGCCGGGATATCTTCTATGACTAAATAAAAATGCTGTCCACTGACACTATACGAGCTTCGTCCTTCTGTTAATATACCACCGCATGAGCATTCCATAGGTACCTCACAGTAATATACATCAATGTAACACTCTATTTGTCAAGATTCTAATGGAAATTATAAAAAAGCAAAGAAAATATTAATTGGGGCGATAGTTACTGTTAAGGATAGTGTTGATACTACAATGACTTAATCCCTTCAGGAATTAAACAACAATTGGTTTTATATTAATTTTTCACTAATTATTCCTAAATGAGGAAATTTGAATAAAATATAAAGTAGTGTACACCCCCGCCGCCGAAGGCTGCGGGGGTGTACACTATATTCATTATGAAATTTTTTAAGGAATTATTGTTGTTAATTTTTTATAAAACACAAGTTTATCATCACCATCAGCATAAAAATCCTTAAATACTGCGCTAATAGTGTATCCAGCTTTCAGATAGAATGAATGTGTGGGTTCATACTGTTTTCTGCCAGAGGTTTCTATATAAAAATGTTTACCATCATGCCTTACTGTTTTTTCTTCTGCTTTTGACAGCAATGAATATCCAATACCGTTACCCTGGAAATCAGGATGCACCGCAATCCAGTACACATCCCATGAGGCTTTGGTCAATGGTATTTTACCGTAGCATATATATCCAACGACAGTAGTTTGGTATTCAGCAAAAATAAATTCATAACTTGAGCTATCAGGATAGTTTATTTTTTCGTTAATGAGTTCTAGCGCAATATCCACCTCTTCGGGATAAAAAAAACCGGTTGCGTCAAGAATTGATACTATTGCCTCACAATCGGTATGAATTGGGTAATCCCTGTACTGAATTTGGTTTTTAATTAAATGCTTCATCTGCTTCACATATATATTTTTTTGAAATAACAGGATGTTTAATAATAATATCAAGTGCCTGAGAAAAGCTTAAACCGTATTCCCTGACTGCGGCCATAAATCCGCTGTAAATTGATATGCAGGGGTTAGCGTTAACTTCAAGCACAAAGACTTCATTGTTTTTGACCCTGAAATCAATGCGTGCATAGCCATTTAATTTGAAGATATCCCATAATTGTAATGATATTCTGTCAATTTCATCCAGTATTGGCCTGTCTTCCTGGGTAAATGAAAAGCTTCGGTTTGTATTTTCGTAGGCAAATGAGTCATGAACCCATTTTGCTTCATAATCTACAATTTTATACTTATCAGGGGGATAATTATCAAAATGAATTTCGGCATGAGGAAGTATCTGCACTCCATCATCGGTTAAAAGAAGTGAAATATTAAACTCCCTTCCATCAATATATTCCTCGGCAAATAGATTGGGTGAAGAAACAAGCTTTTCTTTTAGAGTATTGAAATCACTGCGGGATTGTACCTGAACAATTGAATCCTGGGTAATATTAATGGATGCATGCGTATTATATGGTTTGATAATATAAATGCCATTCAGGGTTTCATGATACTCACTGTCACCGGTAATATATGAAGGGGTTGGAATACCATGTTGCATCATGAGTTTTTTACTTTCAAGCTTGTGGCAACTTAGTGCAATGGCATGTGAACCTGAACCGGTAAACGGAATGCCATACTGCTCAAGCATAAAAGGGGCTAAAAACATCAGGTCGTCACGCCCAAACAAACTTTCACACAGATTAAATACAATGCACCTGCTTTGTAAAAGCTCCTGCAATGACAAAAGGTCTAAATGTGATTGTATTGCACGGGAACCTACTGTGTAACCCATCTGGATAAAAATTTCAGCAAGTTCATCTCGCTGCTCCAGTACATCCTTTTCATCCAACGGAGCATTATCAGGTACATACTGGTGAATAAAGATTATCTCCATGATGCCAACTTTATTAAAGTTTAATGTATAATTACACACCAGTGACTCAGGGTGGGTGTGTTACACTGTCTGATACAAATTTTTTATGTTATTGTATTTGTGCAACTATTATTTTATGATAAATGAAGATAATTTTTTGGGAGCATTACCTATCAGATAGTAGCGTGTTAATGCATTATGCATGATGGTTGCAATTAACTGCTGATATGATATGTTAACTTTAGAGCATATTATTGGGAGGTCGGAGTGTGTGGGGTGAAGCCCAGCAAGGGGGTTTACTTCAAGAAAATGTGGATTGCCGGAACTATCGCACTTAATGTCCACCCGCCCTGCATCACGGCAGCCTAATGCTTTCCATGCCTCAAGTGCAACATGGGCTGACTTTTGTGCTGCGGTATCATCTACAAGCCTGTATTCCACACGTTCTTCACATCGTTCCTTATTGATGAAGGAATACACATCCTTTTCGGCATTATCCAGTAAAATGATTTCTATAGTTCCGATAGCTTTAGCAGTATTGCCGCTACCAACTATCCCCACAGTAAATTCTCTTCCGGGGAGGTATTCTTCTACCAGAACTGGCTGTTTATACTTTTCAAGCAATAGTATACAGGTTGATTCAAGCTCACCGGCATCACGGATAACTGAAGCAGCAGTAATGCCTTTTCCGGTTCCCTCAGCGTATGGTTTTGCAAATAATGGGTAGGTAAGGGAACAGCGTTTTATGTCTTCAATACCGGTAACAAGCACAAATGGGGGTGTGGGGATATTACTGTCGCGTACTATCTGTTTTGTCATGGCTTTGTTCAAGGTAAGTGCCAGCACCAGTGGATCGGAAAAGGTGTAGGGTATGGCGTATGCATCCAGCAGTGCGGGGATCTGGGCTTCACGGCCAATACCGTGCATTCCTTCAGCTATATTGAATACTATATCCCAGCGTTGACCACTGGCAAGGCGTGAAACAAGATGTTTGATGTGGCCAATTCTTTCAGTGGTAAAACCTAATTGCTGCAGCGTGGTATCAATAGCATTAATAGTTTCTATACTATCAAATTCCGCAATAGTTTCATCATCATAACCCATTGCCCGGTAATCGTCGCGTAAGTCATAGGTAATGCCAACACGCATGGCTTTGCTGATCATGTTGTTTCAGGATAGTAGAAATATTTATGTTCGTAGTTTTTAAGAATAACACTATTCCCGTCCATACCCTGATAGTAGGTGGGTAACAATGGTACCTTGCCTCCGCCTCCCGGTGCATCTATGACATAGTGAGGAACTGCAAGCCCTGTTGTATGACCACGCAGCCCTTCAATCATTTCAAGACCTTTAGCAACTGAAGTGCGAAAATGCTGCGAACCTACTATGGGGTCACATTGATACAGATAATAGGGGCGTACCCTGCATTGCAAAAGCAGATGGTAAAGTTTTTTCAGTGTTTCAACATTATCATTAATGCCTTTAAGGAGCACTGTCTGGCTGCCCAGTGGTATACCTGCATTTGCAAGCCTGTTACATGCTTTCATGGTTTCAGGTGTTATCTCATCGGGATGGGTGAAATGGATGTTTATCCATAATGGATGATATTTTCGTAACATGCTTACCAGTGAATGGGTGATGCGCTGTGGCAATACCGCTGGAACTTTAGTGCCAATACGGATAATCTCAACATGTGGGATTGCTCTAAGACGGCTAAGAAGGTACTCTACCATGGATTCATTCATTGTCAGTGGGTCACCGCCAGAAATAAGAACATCCCTGATTTGGGTATGTTCAGCAATATAGCGTAATGCTGTATCCCAGTTTTTACCTGGTAGTGTACAATTTGATCGTCCAACGATGCGTGAGCGTGTGCAGTACCGACAATACGTTGAGCAAAAATCGGTTGCTAAAAACAAAACTCTATCGGGATAGCGATGCACCAATCCCGGGACCGGACTGTCGTCATCTTCTGAAAGGGGGTCTTCAGATTCGCCATGATTATGTTCCAGTTCATGTATTGTTGGAACTACACAGCGGCGAATTGGGTCATTGGGGTTATTGCGGTCAATGAGGCTGGCATAATATGGTGTTATTGACATGGGCAACTGCGTATGACTGATTAATGCATTCTTTTCACTTTCAGTAAGTTCAAGAATTGCAGATAATTCTTCATAGGTACGTATTCTGTGAGCAATCTGCCACCGCCAGTCATTCCATTGCGAATCAATAATATCGGGATAAAAAAGTTTTCTGAAAATCTTTGTTTTATTGCTGGTGGTAGGTTTATGAACAACATGCCGTGAAGGCAGGATTGTTATCACATTTGATTGTGCATTACACGCCGAGGGAGGCTCATCAGTATTTGAGGTGGAAAAATCCGGAGGCTCCTGTGTTTCTGTATTTTGCAGTGATTCAATTGCTTCCATTTATTTGTGTACCTCACTTTATAATAAAAGTTTTTTAATCACAATTAATAATCTATTTCTTCCAAATATAAAAAATATATTTTGTCAAGAAAAATACCGTATTATGTCGCAAAAAAATTAGATTTTTCTACTATAAAATTTATAGTATTTGAATCGGCACATATACTAAAAATTAAAATGCAATTAAAAACAAATATATAGCATGTAAAGAAAAAAAATAAAAAAAATACAAAAAAAAGCATCCCTGCTTTTGACAGGGATGAGTGTCCAAGAGGTCTCCCATTTTGGGGACGTGAGTCTGGGATCCATAAAAAATGGAGGATCGGCAATTATGGAAGTATTACATTCCAAATAACGCCGCTATACACCTGCTTTAAACATTGCAGGTAATAGCGCAGAAGTTACAGTACCATATATATCACAAGTATTTTAATGCAACAAAAAATTTTATATTTTTATATTAAAATTTTTATATTTTTATTTAGGCCAATTTTGGGGATTTGGTATCCATATCTTTTATTAAGGGCAAAAATGCAAACTAATATGACATAATGGAGAAGTGCTGCTCTTTACCATTATGGAATATTTTTTTTGAATAATTGCTGAATTAATTCATTAAAAAAAACAGGTCATTCGATATTAATGGTAAGACTTTATCTTATTACAGGATATTGATATGATAAAACCTGTTGTGCTGGATTTTGAGTATAAAGTACAAAATACGCACCATATGAAAAATAATGAGCCAGAGCTATCATTTAGTTCTCTATTGAAGGACACAATGCAAAAAGGGAGTGAGGCTGCGGATATTACATACAACCAGACAGTTGATTCAATGCACTATGTTACCGATGGTGCAACCATGCAGGTAAAAGAAAATAAAGAAAAGAAATATGATAGAGCACAGGATGAATCAAAACATATAGAAAGAACACCTGCTCACAGGCGGAATGAACAAAATAATGACGTGTATGTGGAAAAAGATGTAATGCAATCATTAGCAGGTTCTTCATTCCATTCAAATAATAAGGCGATAGTTACTGATAAAAATGCCCTTACTGTAAAACAAAGAATTTACAAAAAAGACGCATTCTATGCTTTTAAACTCCCTACAGTAAACAATAATAAAGATCAAAAACTTTTTGCAAACGCAATTATTGCGAAGAAGTCAGAGAAAGAGACGCTTCATGATACCATTAATCAATTACAAAAGATTGTCGATGGGCAAAATCATGCACGGGATGTGCGAAAGAGTGACCTCAAACAGCTGATAGCTCAGCTTACTACAATGCAACAAATGGATAAGAAAGATTTACACAAACTGGTACTGAATCCAGTGATTCACTATAATGAACTATCGGACAATAAAAATAAAAAAATGGTACGTAAAAGCGGTAATGATATGCAGCTGCACTATGCTGACCACAAAACTACAAAAACAGTAAAAAATAGTGAAACCGCTCTTCTTGATGCAGTGAAGCAGAAAGGGAAGATAGAAGATAGCCCAAAACTTGACAAAAAAGGACAGGCAACTGAGCGCCATGACTCATTTATTCAGGTAAATGCAAAGCACAATTCCAATACCGCTACTTTTGCCAAACCTGTGGTGCAGGAACAGCTGATGCAGCTTTTAAACAAAGCTAAAGTAATGCAGGAAGGTGATAAAACTAGTCTTTCATTAAAATTGTATCCTGAAAGTTTAGGTAAACTTTCTGTAAACTTAGGGCTTGAACATGGTATTTTAAGTGGCCGCTTTGTTGTTGAAAGCCATGAGGCAAAAGAGCTGCTATTACAGCAACTGGAATCAATTCGCTGGGAGCTAGAACACAATGGTGTGCAGGTAGGTGAGTTTGAAGTAAATGTTAAAGAGCATCGTCAGCGTGAATTTACTGAAATGCAAGGATTATCACATAAACAAACTATTGAAAATGCTGAATATGAAGTGACAAGCAACCGATATATATACCATGATGGATTACTGGACGTTATAATATAAGGAGAAAACAATGCCCGATGCATTACGAATGTCAGGCGAAGATGTAGCAAAAGCACAGTTTCAAGCAAATGAAGTTAATGCAAAGCTTAAAGCCAAGAAGGGTAAATTGCCATCAGAGCTTGATAAGGACTCATTTCTTAAATTGCTGGTGGCTGAACTGCGGCATCAGGACCCCACACAGCCCATGAATGACCGCGAATTCATAAGCCAGATGGCACAATTCTCTTCCCTTGAACAGATGAGTAATATGAATCAATCAATTGAAAAGCTGGTGTTACGTTCCCAATCCAGTGATGCATTTTCACTTATTGGCAAAGAGGTTGAAGCGGTTGATTTTGCAAGCCAGCAGATTGTACGAGGATTGGTAAGTGGTGTTGTGTACAGGCAGGATGGTGTTAAGGTGATTATTGGTTCTGCTGAGGTTTCACTCAATGATATACATGCGGTCTATTTACCCAGTAACTATCGCCCAGAAAAAAATACCGCTGCCACAAACACTGATGTTACAGTAAAACAGGAAATAAAGGAAAACGTGGTACCGGAAAAACAAAACGCTGTAGAAGCATATTCAATGAACGCCTTCAGTAAAGGCAGTTCATCACACATAGAACCAGTGAGAAATTAGATTAACAGGAGTTTTGCGATATGATGCGATCACTTTTTGCAGGTGTTTCAGGACTTAAAAACCATCAGACACGGATGGATGTCATTGGCAACAATATTTCAAATGTCAATACCTATGGATTTAAGTACAGCAGAGTTACCTTCCAGGATATGCTCTCGCAAACTATTTCAGGCGCTGCAAAGCCTGAGGAAAACCGTGGTGGTATTAATCCGCGACAGGTTGGCCTGGGTATGAATATTGCAGCCATTGACAAGATATTTACTCAGGGTAGCTTACAGACAACCGGTGTTAATACTGATATGGCAATATCCGGCGATGGATTCTTTATTGTTGCTGATGGGCAAAAGCACCTGTATACACGTGCCGGCACATTTGCACTTGATAAGGATGGGACGCTGGTAAATCCTGCAAATGGGCTTAAAGTGCAGGGATGGATGGCTACAACAAATGCTGCCGGGGAAAAGGTTATCAATACATCCGGTACTGTTGAGGATATTATTGTTCCTATTTATGGAAAGGTGCCTGCTAAAGAAACCAACTATGTAAAATATAAATGTAATTTAGACTCAAAGCTGCCTATAGTTCCCAATGATGCCAACGCAATTATGAGAACATCTGCTGGAGTGACTACCAACATTGATATATATGATAAGTTGGGTAACCCCCATAGATTGACTCTCAATTTCTGGAAAAGTGGGGTAAATGAATGGACTGCTTCTGCCGCCATAACCGATACTGAGCTTGTGACTCTTGACGTGCCCAATGGTGGCAATCAGCCAAACCAGATAAATGGGTCAACCAGGGTTGTACTAAAATTTTCCCCTGAAGGGCGTATTGTGTCGGTTGCTGATGCAAACAGCCCCGATGAGATAAATCAGGGTAAGCTTGAAGTCAATTTAAGCTATCGTGTGGCTGGTGATCCCACACTGCGCAATATACGGCTTGATTTTGGTAGTTCAGGGCTTGTTGAAGGTATCACGCAATTTTCTTCGCCATCTACCACCAAGGCTGTTGAACAGGATGGCTATGCAATGGGGTATATGGAATCTTTTACAGTGGATAACTCAGGCATCATCACTGCTGTATATTCTAATGGCACCAAGCAGATGATAGGGCAGGTGGCCACTGCAGTGTTTACCAATCCGCAGGGGTTAATTGCAACGGGCGATAATATGTTTGAGGTATCCAATAACTCTGGACTCCCGTTAATAGGGCCAGCAGGTGAGGCAGGCAGAGGAAAGATTGTGGCCGGTACGCTTGAGATGTCAAATGTTGACCTGTCCGAGCAGTTTACCGATATGATTATAACTCAGAGAGGATTTCAGGCAAATTCACGAACCATCACCACATCGGACCAGATGCTTCAGGAATTGATAAACCTGAAGCGGTAATATAGATTAAAATAAATGGGGTTTTTATAAACCCCATTGTTATGTTCAGATGCTTCAGGAGTTAATTAATCTGAAGCGGTAATATAAATTGAAATACGAGGGTATCCCTAAACAAACAGTGGGGATCTTAATGACGCGGTTGCAAAGTCATTGCGAGCGTAGCAAATCAATTCCATACCTTCCTGATGTCATTGCGAACGAAGTGCTTGCACTGAGTGCTTCGACGAGCTCAGCAACCACTTGTCGAAGTGAAGCAATCCCTAATAATGAAAGACGTGATTGCTTCGTTGCCCAAGGAGGATCCTGGCAATGACAAAAAGTGATGCTGCCACGTGCATATTGCACGCGCAGTCAGGTTGTATTGGATTGCTTCGTCACTTCGTTCCTCACAATGACAGGAGGGCAAAAGTCATTGCAAAGAGATGTCTTTTGAGGACACAACCTTCTTGTTATAAGATGCTTCAGGAGTTAGACAATCTAAAATGGTAATATAAATAGCAAGGGAAGGGGCTTTTTTAACAATGCCCCTTCTTGTTATCAAATACTTAAAAATCATTATGTTTATACACTATCCTTCCCCCGGTTACTGTCATTAATACTTTAATATCTTTGATAGTGTGTACTGGAACATTCAAAAGATTATCCGAAAGAACCACAAAATCAGCCAGTTTCCCTTTTGTAATGGAGCCTTTCTCGTTTTCCATAAATTCTGCATACGCCGAACCCATTGTGTAACAATACAGCGCTTCATATGGAGAAAAACATTCATTTTTGTTGAGAGGCCCCATAGTGCCGTCTTTACTTTTACGTGTTACAGCGTAATAGATGCCCAAAAGAGGCTGATAATCCACTTCGGCGGGTATATCTGAGCCAAATGAAACAGGGACTCCCGCTTTATATATTGAATAAAACATGTATGCTTTTTTTGCTCGTGCTTTCCCTAATAGCGTTTCATCTTTTTTGGGATTGCATAGTGTAAATGGTTGAACACTGGCAACAATACCTAAGTTTTTCATTCGCTTAATGTCGTTGGGATTGATAATTTGAATATGTTCAATTCTAAATCGCAATGTTTTTGTCCATGGGTATACAGCCTGTGCTTTTTCAACGGCATTGAGCACTTCAGTTACCGCTCTGTCACCAATGGCGTGAAAGGTGATCTGTTGTTTTTCTTTAGCAGCTTCCATAACAATTGTTTCTAATTCCTGGGTTGTATACCGTGGTGAGCCAAAGTTCCCCGGTTCGTCAGCATATTCCTGTGAAAGCCATGCAGTCCGTGTTGAAAATGCACCATCTGCAAAGTATTTAACCAATCCTTTCCTAACCCAGTGATCGTTTTTGTCAAATGATGTAAACCAGTTGAAGGCATAGTACAATGGTGAGTTGCCCATGGGCCAGCACGTGAATCTGGTCGATAGTTCCTGTGAATTACGATATTTTTTTAATAGCCTTACCGTGAATGGTTCCCACGTGTTGTCCTGAACTGATGTGATGCCAGCCTCTTTGTAAAGGGTCAGAGCCTTAGTAATGAGTTTTTTATGTAAGCTTGGCGATAGTATCTGTTTTATGAATTTGCCGTATTCAGATGTTCCCATAGCAGTATCTCGCAGTATCCCTGTTGGTTCTCCCTTTTCATCACGTACAATCTGACCACCTTTAGGGTCAGGTGTATTTTTATCTATTCCCATTTCTTCAAGCATCCGTGAATTAACCCATGCGGCATGCCCGGAATATTGTGTTAAAAATACCGGATTATTGGGGGCTGCTTTATCAAGTAGTGATTTATGAGGTTTGGGGCATGTGGTATAGTCCCATGAGTTACCTGAAATAAGTTCCCCGGGTTTTTTTGTTTTAGCTTCTTGTTCTATAATAGCTACTATCTCTTCACAGGTTTTGTTCCATAATATTGCTTCAGAATAGAATGAACCAGCAGCAAGTGTATGTGTATGATTATCGTTAAAACCAGGAATAAGCGTGCGTCCTTTAAGATTTATTTTTATGGTATGGACATCGGTTAGTGTGAGTGCATCCTGTATTGTACCAGTAAAATAGATTCTGCCTCCCTTTATAAAAACCGCTTCAGGTTTGAGTGTGGTATTGTCAACGGTTATGATATTGCCATTGAAGAACAACATGCTGGTATTATCTTTTTCTTGATACCCATCAGTTAAATACACTATAATGGCAATGCACACTACCATAAGTATAAAAAGTATAATCAGCTTTTTGTGATTTTTCATAAAGCCCCCAAAAATGGATGATAATACTACTATGGATGTTAATATAATAAAACAGGTATTTTGTAAATAAAAATTTAGATAAAACCAGGGATTTTACCTAATAACGTAGGTATTGTCATTTATGATTTATCTGATTGCGTAACCATATTATATTACAGAAGGATAAAAAAATAAAAAAGGGGTCGTCTTAAAAAGAAACCGTGGGGGGCAATGACCACAGTGTACGTTTCTGTGAGCGTAGCACCTGCCCTGAGTTTGTCGAAGGGTGGCAGTCTCAATACCACGAAAGAAAGGATTGCTTCGTCACTTCGTTCCTCGTAATGACAGGAAGGCAAAATTCATTCCAAAAGAGGTGTCTTTTGGGACACCCCTTTTGCGATGCAATATATATTCTATTCAATGTAATCTGCTAAATATGCAAATCGCTGCTTTATCTTCTGCATTGCACGGGCTTCTATCTGGCGTACAGTTTCAGCAGAGATGCCAAACTCGTTACCAACGTCTTTCAATGTCACGGGTTCATTGCCATCAAGGCCAAACCGTTTTGTTAATATCAGCCGTTCGTTTTCCATCAGCGATTCCATTGCTATCTCTAACTCTTTCTTGAGATCGCGGCGTGAAATGCTGGTATCAGGTGATAAAAACTTTTCATCGCTTACCACTTCGTAAAGGTTGAACTCTTCGTCATTAAGTGGATACTCTAATGACACTGTTGGTTGGAATACCTCTAATATATCGCTTACGCTACGCTCATCAATACCTAACATATCTGCAATATCTTTATACGAAGGTTCTTTACCTAATTCGTTGGTAAGCTCATCCTGAGCCCTTTTAATCTTCTTGAAAAGGTCACCTTTCCGTATAGGAACACGAATGGTACGGCTTCGCTTTGCAATAAATCGTGTAATATAGTGTTTAATCCAGTATGAAGCATACGTTGAGAATCGGCAGCCCATCTTGTAATCAAACTTCTCTGCTGCTCTGATTAATCCCAGATTACCTTCCTGGATAAGGTCAATCAATGAAGATTCCAAATTAGTATAATTTTTTGCAATCTTTACCACAAGTCGCAAATTGGCATTAATCAGGGCTTCTTTTGCCTTTTCATCACCTTTGCATTTTTTCTTTGCAAGTTCAATCTCTTCTTCAGGTGTAAGAAGTTCTACCTGATTGATTGCATTAAAGTACTGATTGATTGACAAATCTTCAAAGTCATTGTATTTTTTCATGGCTGCCTCCTCTCCATGAATTTCGCTTTACCTATAGTAGTTAGCAATATATGTGCCAAAATTTTCATAAAGTTATAATTATGCGAGATAATTCGTTATAAATACTATAAAAACAGCTATTCCTGAGTAATTTTTTTAAAATATTTATTAAAATAATTTGAAAAATCAGAATGTATGGCTAAAATAGTAAAAAATAAAATAATTAGTTGCTAAAATACTTAGCCAAATATACAGATATTATCTCAAATCGTCAATATTTTACCCATCAAATTTTTAAAAAAAGTAACAGTTGTATAAAATTTATACAGCACAACATATGAGTGTGTAAATTTTATACAATTAAACTTGCTTTTTATGGGTTAGATAAAAAGAATATAATGCATTAAAAGCACGTTAGTATATCGTATTTATGAAGAAATACGGCAAACTGTATAAAAAACTTCGCCACCTTTTTCAAGGTGACGCATGTTTACGTACTCATACTATATCGTAAATAATCAGTACTAAATGTTACTAAAAATTATTTGATATTGTATTTCTTCTTAAATTTTTCTACACGTCCAGTTGTGTCTACAATCTTCTGCTTTTTGGTATAAAACGGATGACAGTTTGAACATATTTCAACATGAAGATCTTTTACCGTTGAACGTGTTGGTATTTCATTACCGCATGCGCACTTTATCACAGTATCGTAATATTCAGGATGTATTCCCTTTTTCATAACTATCTCCTTATCCTTATAGAAATAAATATATCACAATTATCCCTGCATTGCTTTGAAAAATGCCCTGTTATTCTTTGTGCCGCGCATTTTTTCAATTAAAAATTCCATTGCCTCAGTTGAACTCATTGAGGAAAGGACTTTTCGCAAAATCCATATCTTGTTGAGTTCTTCGGCATCAACCAGAAGCTCTTCTTTTCGGGTGCCGGACTTGTTGATATCAATTGCGGGGAATATTCTTCTATCGGCTAATTTTCTGTCAAGTACGATTTCACAATTTCCAGTGCCTTTGAACTCTTCAAAGATAACCTCATCCATGCGGCTTCCTGTTTCAATGAGAGCGGTTGCTATAATGGTCAGGCTGCCACCACCTTCAATGTTACGGGCTGCCCCAAAGAAACGTTTTGGTTTATGCAATGCGTTTGAGTCAACACCACCAGATAAAATCTTACCGCTTGTTGGCACCACCTGGTTATATGCGCGTGCCAGACGGGTGATTGAATCAAGAAGTATAACCACATCTTTTTTATGCTCAACAAGCCTTTTTGCTTTTTCAAGTACCATCTCACTTACCTGAACGTGGCGAGAAGCAGGTTCATCAAATGTTGATGAAATAACCTCACCCTTAACCGAACGCTCCATGTCGGTTACTTCTTCAGGCCGCTCATCAATGAGCAATACTATCAGTATAATATCAGGATGATTTGTGGTGATAGCATTTGCTATCTTCTGTAAGATTATGGTTTTACCGGTACGGGGAGGAGCAACAATCAATGCACGCTGTCCCATACCAATGGGAGCAATAATATTAAGAATGCGCATATCTATTTCATCAGGTGATGTTTCTAAGTTTATGCGTGTTTCAGGATACAGTGGTGTGAGGTTATCAAATAATACACGGTTTTGCAACTTTTCAGGGTTTTCGTAATTGACTGCTTCAATACGGAGCAGAGCAAAAAAGCGTTCATTATCCTTGGGTGGCCTAATTTGACCTGCAACAGTATCTCCTGTTCGTAAGCCAAAAAGCCGTATCTGTGAAGGTGATACATAGATATCGTCAGGGCCGGGCAGGTAGCTGTAGTTAGGTGAACGCAGGAAACCGTATCCATCGTTAAGTACTTCCAGTACACCGCTTGAGAAGATTAAACCGCTGCGTTCAGTTTGAGCTTTTAATATTTCAAATATAAGGTCTTGTTTTTTTAGTCCTGAAACTCCCTCAATTCCCATGGAACGGGCAATTTCCATAAGGGAGCTGATAGTTTTTGATTTAAGTTCAGCTAAATCCAAACGGCCTTCCTGAATGGTCCCGTTGCCTTTTTTTGCATAATCTCCATTTCCGTTCCCGTTTTTTCTGTTATTATTGTTGTTCTTTTCAACGGTTTCATTTGATACTTTTGTCATAACACACCTTTAGAATATTTAAGTTTGGAATTTATTTTAAAAAAGCTTCTTTAAAAACAAGAATTGTCTTTGCTATACAATAATTGATTAAATCGTATGGATTGTGTAAAATTTACACGAAAATGAATATCAATGGTTTAAAATAACAAATAACTTTATGTTAACGATATTGTACAGTTCCTTATTACTTTATTAAGAGGATTTTTCCATGATGATTTGTTTTTGCTGTAATTATTTAATACATATATCATAATCTAAAAAATGTTATTTAACAAACTCTTTCAGCAGGAAGGCAACTCGTTTAACATATGTTCTTTTCATAAAATATACTATAAAAAATCATGTATGTCACAAAAAAATACTATCTTTTCTTTATTTTTTACAAGAGTACATCATACTCATATTTCGTCAAGAAAAAATGTAAAAATAATATAATTCAACATATACTTTCGTGGCGTGACTGCAACACTATTAAAAATGTGTAAATATAAAACAATATACAATTACATCATCTTCCAAAGATGATTGCTGTACATTATCAGATTGTACTGTTATAGAGTTTTTATAACTTTCACTATCCCTTTTACAATTTGCAACGCTATTGATTCGGTTATTGTTAATGCCGGTCGTATAATGATTGTATCGCGGGCTACTTTTCCGGTTGTTGTAAAAATTCCTTCTTTCATAAGTTTTGTAACAGCTTTCTGTGCCACCTGGCTACTGCGCAATGTAACAGCAATAGCAAGTCCCATTCCGTGAACCGATAGGATTTTTCCCGGATATTGTTTTTGCAAGGCAGTAAGTTCTACCAGAAGCTTTTGACCAATATTGCCAGCATTTTCCCATGGTTTTGTTTTTTCGTATAACTCAAGTGCTTCATAGGCAACCCTGCATCCTAAATCATGTCCGCCAAACGTTGAAAGATGGATAAGTGGATGCTGATTCATAAACTTCTGAACTTTCTTTGTAAATGCTGTTGCTGCAATGGGGAATATGCCAGCACCCAGTGCTTCACCAATAACCAGAATATCAGGTTCAACACCATAATGTTCAAAGGCAAATTTTTTACCGGTGCGGCCCATACCGGTTTGTGTTTCATCAAGTATCATGAGTGCGCCTGTTTTGTTGCACACGGTACGCATAATCTTAAAAAAGCCTTCACTGGCACTGCGGCATGCATTTTCTACCTGTATTGTCTCGGTGATAACGGCGGCGGTTTTTGTTGTTATTCTTTCTTCCAGTGCCTGTATGTTGCCAAACGGGATAGTGGCAATATCAGGTATCTGTCCAAAGGTTTTCTTTTTATCGCCATCCGACAGTGAAACAGAAAAACCAGTTTCACCGTAATAGGCACCATCCACAGTTACAAGCTGTGTACGTCCAGTAAACCCACGAGCCAGTTTACAGGCAAAATCCATGGCCTCACCACGGCCTGCTGAAAAGAATACACCGTTGAGTTTGGCTGGAATAAATGAAATAAGCTTTGCAGCTAAAAGCGCCTTTTCCTGTGATATTAACACAAAATTGCCCTGATCGCTTTTATCTGCCTGCTCCTGTAATGTGTTCGATAGTTCCCGAACATGTCGACCCAGGTTGAACATACCCGCACCACAGTAGCAGTCAATATAACGCTTGCCTTTTATATCATAGAAAAAGTCATTATTGCGTTTTCCTTCAACAATTGTATATAATGATTGCAAATCCATGTTATGCCTCCTTACTGTAATTTCTTTTTGTTATACCTAAGATATCCTCAAAGTAGCGTATACTATCAAACACAGCTATCTGCACATGGATATCATCTAACAGTTTTTTAAGCAAAGGAATCTTTGATAATGGTTTGGTAAGTGGCATGTACATTCTCATGGTAACTATCGCTTTGCGTATAATATGTAACATCTTTTTTACTTCCTCTTCATTTATGGTGATGGGAACCATGAAGCGCATTACCTGCGGTTGATTGCCTGAGTATACGGCAAAGATGCCATGCCGTGCCAGTGAATCGGCCATAAGTGCCCCCATGTATTCATGAGTATATTCAACGCCAATCATAAGGCCCCTGCCACGAATTTCTTTTATGATGTCAGGATTTTCATGCTGAATGGAAAGCAGTCCTTCCATAATAATTTTACCCATTGATGCTGCGTTTTCCCACAGGCGGTTTTTAACAACATAGTCAATCACTGCAATACCAACAGCACACCCAATATCACTTCCGCCGGTTATTGACTGGTGAAATTCCGGATTGCTTTTGACATACTGTGTAAGAAGCGGAATGTTGCGATACATTACCACAGCATTAGGAAAAAGCCCGCCGCTAATTGATTTGGCAAGCGTCATGATATCGGGTACCACGCCACTATGCTGGCTTGCAAACATCCTGCCGGTACGCCCAAAACCTGTTTGAATTTCATCAAAGATGAGCATGATGCCAAAATGGTTGCATATAGTTCGTAAGCCTTTCAAATAATAATCATCACCCACAAAGATACCACCTTCACCCTGAACGGGTTCAAGGATAATAGCAGCAGTATCAATACCAGCAACCTGTTTGACCTGCTCTAAGTCACCAAACTGGACAAAGACAAAATTGGGCTCTAATGGTTCAAAAAGGTGGCGATAGTAATCTTTACCATTGGCTGACAGTGAATATCCGGTATGGCCATGATATGCTTTTTTCATTGCAATGATTTTCTTTCTTCCCGTTGCACCACGAGCTAACTTTATTGCACAATCGATTGCATCACCTCCACCAGAAGCAAAAATAACCTGATTGCAATCGCCTGGAGCAATTGAAGCTAATTTTTTTATAAATTCTTTTTTAACGTTTGATGGTAAAAGGTTTGTGCCAATATCATATATTTGGAGTGCTTCCCGTAATGCTTTGATAATCTCAGGATTTCCTCTTCCCACATTGAAGCAGCCGGCTGATGTGAAGCAGTCAATGATCTTTCGCCCAAATAGTCCGTCAGTAAAACCAATACCTTTACGGCGAGTTTCAATAAAATCTAAATGTGCCGCACGCATTGTTTTGGTTTGCCCTTTAGAAATGTGCCGTGAAAATAGGGAAAAGATGAGTTTTTTATCATTATCGGTGAGAGTATCTTTCCATAAAGCCATACGAACCTCCTTGTAATATATATTAGTTGGTTGACTAACATAAAATATTTATTTTGTCAATAAATTAATATTGACTCACTGAAAATTTCTAAAACAATAGTATACTGATAAAAACGTGTACACTCTATGATAGTAACTAAAAAATATGACATGGGAATCATGGTATAATGGGCAGACGCATTTTAAAAGACACACGCAGAGAAGAGATAGCACAGGCGTTATATCGCTGCCTGCTTAAAAAGCCGTTTGCACGAACAACAATAAAGGATATAGCACACGAAGCCAAACTTAACCACGGGATGCTGCATTACTATTTTAAAAATAAAGAAGAGATATTGCTGTATTTTTTAGATTGGATTGTTGCCTTGCATTTAGATGATTTCAAAAAATGGGCACAAAAGCAAAAACTTGGAGCACGAAATTTCAATGAAGCGCTGTCACTGGCGCTTGATTATGCAAAGAATAAAATTACATTGAATGAAGAATTGGCAAAAATATTCATTGAAGTGTGGGAAATAGCCCTGTATCATAAAAAAGTGCGTATCAAACTACAGTATGTATATAAAGAGTGGATTGAGCAACTTGTTGCTATCATAGGGAAAGAAACAACTAAAAAAAATGCAACAACGCTCTCAGTTGCAACCATAGCTTTTCTTGAAGGCATTTCTTTGTTTCATATAATGCTGTCCGATATATATCCCGTTAAGGATATACTGAACTCATTTGAAAAGAAGATTGAAGGGGTAATAAACAACAGAAACATACAGTAGTGGTGGCAAATGTTTCTTGCCACAAAGTTTTGTAGTGTTAAAGCTTAACCTGTTTTTTGTGTACCGAAGCTGTTTGCAAGCTATTTGCATATGCAGCCGTCAATGATACAATATTCGTTATATTGATTGCCCCTCTTCGGGCAAGTTGTAATAAAATTTGAGTACCTTTCTTTTCATTGCCATTGAGATGTACTAACATAATACTGCCAGCCACAGGCTTTTTGCCCTTTGCAAGCCATGCATCTGAACCTAACGGAATAAGCCCGTATCCCATTACCTTTTCATATATTGTTTGGTTGGAGATAAGTCCCGGAAATCTAAAAAATACAGAAGGGATAATATCGTGTTCCAGCATGCAGATCTCGTTCTGGAAAACTTCGCGTGCCACACTGGTATCTTCTTTCAGCATAAAGTTTTTCCGCAGCGGAAGTTTTCGCGAATAAAAATGAGTAAAGCTGTGATTTGCCCAGGTGATGTCAAGCTTATGATCTGAAGCTAAACTTTGTAACCACCTAAGATCTTCTGGATGGGTGAGTATCCATTTTCCGCTGATACATATTGTAACGGGTAAAGGGGAAATTTTGTTCAGAGCAATCAGCTGTTCAATGAACTCAGCATCAATGGAGCGTTTTGATGGACACAGGTCAAAGCTTAAAATCATCCCCTGTGTATCAACATGGGTTATGCCTGCGTTAAACATACGTTTAGATTTTTGCAATGCTTTTTGATACAATTGTGCATATGGTGTATCAGCACATTGTTGAATAATAGTGTGAAAAGAATTTTGCTGTATGATGCCTTTAGGGTTTTTAAGTATGCCCGTGCGCAATGTATATGGATGTATATACAGGTAAGCCTGTATGGAATTATATTTAAATCTTCGTATAATTATATAACGGGTAGTTTTGTTTTGCAATTCAGTATAGAGAGCATAATACGGCATATATGCACTAATTTTGGGATATGATTGTTCGATAGTTACCGGAAAGATAATTATTGCCAGCATACAATACATGCTATGTTTATAAAGCCATTGTTTCATTGCAAAACCTTACAGTATGTGCGATAGTTACCAAAATCAAACTTCTTTCTATGAAAGGAAGTGAATGGCCAAAACCTGTGTAAAAGTCAATTAAATAATTTTTTAAAACTCTTTTCACAGGTGCTCACTTTTTGCTCCTAAAAAAATCTCAATATTTTTTCATTCATAGTCAGATTTTTTAAAAATTCAATTGAATATTTTTGCATAGCCGTTTGATAAAACGCGCCCCTGGTTGCCGTGGACCTCAAAAAAGAGGTTAGCACCACTTCCATAATCTTCCCGGTGTAAAAGCAGTACACGGATGTCTGCTGGTGGAATCACCATGCCAGTAAATCTACAGGAAAGTTCCTTCAAGAGTTGTGGATTGCCCGCAGCTTCATTATTGGTAAGTTCACGTGCAGCAAATGCAAGCGTAGCTGTGCCCTGGAGGATGATATCTGGCAGCCCAACCATTCGAGCAAAGCCAACAGACGTGTGGATTGGGAAGTGGATGTTGGTGCACCCATCATAGATGAATGGTTGCATACGGTCAATGTGTATAACTTTCTCCCATTGTGCACTTGCTACACCACTAAATGGTGGCACCAGGGGTAAATCTTCTTTTCCACGGGAATTGCCTATACACTCCACACCGCGCATCATGCCACCAATATGCTCGGTGAAGACAGCCTTACCATCCTGATCTATGGCATCAAAGCGGATAACCACTACAGTACCCGCTCGATGCGGCATTATGGCTGCAATGCGCCCCTTTATGGTAAGTCTATCACCGGCACGTATTGGCCTGTGGAAGATAAGGTGCTCGGTATAATGAACCTGGGTCTTGATGATATCAACAGGAAAGTTTTTGTCTTCAATGTACTCCCATATACGCTCGGAGATTGGCCATGTTAGCGCTACTGCAAACATGGGCGGCGCAATAACAGTTTTCCCCCCATCATCATCAAAATATACAGGATTGGCATCATTGACTGCTGCAGCATAATTCATTGTTGCACGCCAGGTAACGGTTGTGGTGTAATCCTTAAGCGGTGTTCCCACAAACGATGAATCAATTTTCATATTCATTCTCCCTTGTGTGAGGTGTCTTAAAAGGTATCTCTTTGCAATGATTTTTTCCCTCCTGTCATTGCGAGGAGCCTCTTTGGCTACGAAGCAATCGCGTCTTTCATTATTTGGGATTGCTTCACTTCGACAAGTGGTTGCTGAGCTCGTCGAAGCACTCAGTGCAAGCACTTCGTTCGCAATGACATCAGGGAGGTATGGAATATGCTGCCATCCATACTCCTGAAGCAACCGAAATTTTTTGTATAACCGTTGCTCACGTTCCTCAATGCAGGCAAATAGTGCTTATAGTAAATCCAATACTGCACCAGAAATCTCTTAGTGGAGTTTTCATAATTCATCGAGTTTTATGGGACATACTATATACCATGTCTATAAAAATTAATACCATTTTTTTTGTTTTTAAAAAATGCTGACTGGTTACAAAAAGGTTATTGACGTTTTTAATGCTTTCTTTATAAATAATATAATTCAATAAGATAATGAATTGAGAACTAATGTACCAAATCAGTATTACAAAGGCCAATTTGAACGAGATTAGTGTTTCTTTTCATTATAATTCAACACATGTAGAAAGTGGAATAGATCTGAGATACATACAAAAGTTGTTGGGTCATAAAAGTACTAAGACAGCAGAGATATATACTCTTGTTAGCAATAGTGTTTTAGGTAAAATAAAAAATCCGTTGGATACGATATTAAATCCAGACGTAAAGATAAATGAGGTTCAGGCAAAAGAAGGTATAGACGACGTAAATGTAAGATATAATGACAAAATGGTAGGATACACGACAGTAATGTCGTATATGAACACGTTATATGCAATTGCAGGCTAAATTGATATAAGGAACATCCATTATGACAACAAAAATAACAAAGCTTAAAAACAATGAGTGGTATCAACTAAAAATTAGTCTTAATGATATTAAACCTTTAATATGGAGGAGATTCATTGTTGATTCACAAATTAAACTTCCTGATTTACATAAAGTGATTCAAACTGTAATGGGTTGGACGAATTCTCATTTACATCAATTTATTAAAGATGGTAAATTTTATTCTGAACCCGACGAAGAATCATTCATTGAATGTATTGATTATAGAAAAATAAAATTAAATCAAATACTACAAAAAGAAAAACAATCATTTATATACGAATATGATTTTGGAGATGGTTGGGAACATAAAATTGTTTTAGAAAAAATTATTAAGGGTAACATTTATAAGCATCCATTATGCATAGATGGTCAAAGGAGTTGTCCACCTGAAGATTGTGGTGGTCCGTATGGCTACCAAGATTTACTTAAAATTATTTCTAATCCAAATAATGACGAATATGATGAAATGATGGAATGGCTTGGTAACGATTTTGATCCTGAACACTTTGACATAGAGCTAATAAATGAGCGGTTGAAAAGAAAAAATTATGGTTTAATCACCTTTGACTGAGACCGCCTGCAACAGCCGATAACACGGGGTAAGCGATCGTTGCTATGCTCCTCGGGCTACGCCACATTTTCACCTCCGCTGCGCTACGGTAAAATGTCGCATACGCCGGGAACGTTAGCGGAAAGGTTTGAGCGAATAGGGAAAATTGTAGTGGTGATTTAAGTGTTCAACCAAGAAGAACTTGATGAACTATACAAGGATATTCAGAACTGCCATATATGTCCCCAAATGGACAAAGAGAAATCATTACGTCTGGTGTGTGGTGTAAATTCTGAAGCCGATGTTTTTATTATTTCCCAGACGTTGGCGGCAAACCAGCTCAGGAAAAGCGGAGTGAATTTCTTTCAGGCAGATGGACGTCTGGGCAAAACTGGTACTATTCTAGAACCGTTCCTCAACAAATTCCACCGGACTGTTTATCCCCAACAAAAAGTGACAATTACTGGTAATGTAACAATTCCAAATTGTAACCCTAAGTATAAAGTAGTATACAACACAGAAATTGCGCAATGCTTTCCCGGCAAGAATAAAGGAGGCAAAGGCGATAGAAAACCAACCAGCATTGAAATACGTAACTGTATTGATAAAGGATTTCTAATTAAAGAAATCACGATGATTAAACCGAAATTACTGTTGCTTATGGGAAAAGCAAGCCGTGATAGCTTCTTCGATTATGTCTTGAAGGCTAAGTATCCTCCTTCGCTCTCAGAACACATTTCAGAGATTATTCTGGCTGGGGAGATTCCTGTATTTTCTGTAGGCAATTTGAATCTACGTGTGTTACCTATTCAGCATGCGTCTGGGGTTAATCCACGTTTCCGCAGTATGATGGAGGACGATGGGCTAATAAAACTCATCAAAGAGGTATTGGAATGACTGATTTGATTGATAGACAAAAACTGAATGATGCTTTACGTCAGATGGGTAGAAAATACCTGAAGCCCCAGTTCAGAGACAAATGGACACAGGAGCGACCTACTACAGGCTACTGCTATGTAGTGGCTGAAGTAGTTTATCACTATATGGCACCAAAAGGAAGCCGCCCATATGTCATGAAAACTGGCGAAAATGAAACACATTGGTTCATTAAGGATCCCGAGGGTAGAATCATCGATCTGACCGCAGACCAATTTGACGAGCCAATAGATTACGCTATAGGAAAACCACGGAACTTCTTAACAAAGAAAATTTCTAAACGCGGGAAAATGCTGGCCAATTTATTGGGGTTGAAGAAAAATGAATAATACGAGAATTAATTCAAACCCTTCGCCTAACAGCAGACATACGGCAACGTTTAGCTCCGCCCAAATGCTCAACTGCGCCTTGCGCTTCGCATGTCCAAGTTGTTAGGCAAAAGCCGGGAAAAATTTATTTTAAAGAAAATTGTTCTATTCATGAGGAGACAATGAAAGATAATGTGGATGAACTAATATTAAAAATTGAAAAATTAATTGATTTGCTTGATAAATTTCACATAGATTTTTGGTCCGCTTGTTTCAAAGAATCATTACGAATGATCAATAATCGTGATTTTCATGGAATAGAATTAATTCTAAGCTACTTTGGAGGAATGGGTTATACTGGCCCCGATTCTAACCGAGCACAGAATTAGCATAAAAGGTTCGCCCTTCGGGCTCACCCAAATTTTTGCTTCGAAAAAACTTCTTTTATGCTGGAAACGTTATGTGAAATTTTCGAACTTGACTTGTTTGCATGAAGTCTATTCCAAAAAAAGGAGATTTATGTGAATAATACTGATTATGTACATGGATATACAGAAAGAGAATCAAATCGCCTGGAAGATCAAGCAAATTGTTTAAAGGAAATCATTCACCATGATACAATTTTTCCAAAAAACTCAATAATCCTTGAAGCTGGTTGTGGTGTGGGAGCTCAAACGCAAATTGTTGCACCGATGAATCCGGATTCAAAATTTATTTCAATAGATATATCTGAAGATTCTATAAGAAAAGCCAAAGAGCTTATGAAACAACGAAAAATAAATAATGTAGAATTTCAAATGGGAAATATATTTAATCTACATTTTCCGGATGAATATTTTGATCATATTTTCGTATGCTTTGTTCTTGAACATCTTCCAAATCCTATTGAGGCATTAAAATCTTTAAAAAGAGTTTTGAAAAAGGGTGGTACCATTACATTAATCGAAGGTGATCACGGTTCTGCATATTTCTATCCAAATAGTTCTTTCGCTCAAAAAGTAATAAATATACAGGTTGAATTACAATCAAGAAGTGGAGGCAATGCTTTAATAGGAAGACAACTCTATCCTCTTCTGATTGAATTGAATTTTAAAAATTGCATTGTATCACCAAGAATGGTTTATGTCGACTCAAGTAAACCTGTTTTAGTAGAAGGTTTCATAAGAAATACTTTTATATCAATGATTGAAGGTATTAAGGAAAAAGCAATAAATAGTTTTTTAATTGATGAAGTATCTTTTGACCAAGGAATTAAAGATTTATATAGAACATCTCAAGCAGATGGCGTTTTTTGTTATACTTTTTTTAAAGGAATTGGATATAAAATTTAATTTTTAAAGATCGAAAACTTCGTACAACAGCGCATATATACTCCGCTCCCGATGGTCGCTTCGGGCTACGCCACATTTTCACCTCCGCTACCTTTCGACAAGCTCAAGGAACAGCTACGGCAAAAACGTTGCCTACCCCGGGAACGTTATGTGTAACAGCCACAATCGAGGGCGGGCATCGGTGCCAGCTTTTTTTTAGAAATATTTATTGCAATTTAATATTGAAGAATATTTCTCATCATTAGGGGCACCTCTAAAAGGGCTTCCATCATTATAAATGCAATAAAGAAAACAGTTTATCCTACTATAGTGTGCTCACAAAGGAAGGTTGGGAAAGGTAGTTTTTAAGAAGTTCCCTTGTTTTTAGTAATAAGGGTACAATTCAATTTTTCCTGGTAACTATCGCCCATAAAAATTTTACATTATTTTTAAATAATTGATATAATTTTAGTTGCAATTGTACTGGCACTCTTTATATAGCGCACTGAGTATGTAAATCCTTGATAGAAAGGTTAAATGCCCATGAAACTCATTGTTCAGAAATATGGCGGAACATCGGTTGGTACTGTTGAACGTATTAAGGCCGTAGCTGCACGTATAAAACGGTATGTTGAAAATGGTTATTCTGTTGTTGTGGTTGTTTCGGCTATGGGAAAAACCACTGACCAGCTTATTGATCTGGCTAAACAGATTACCAAAAATCCCGACAAGCGTGAAATGGATATGCTCCTTTCCACCGGTGAACAGGTTTCCATTGCCCTGCTTGCCATGGCACTGCATGAAATTGGTATCAATGCCATTTCATACACAGGTTCACAGGTCAAAGTAATTACTGATGGCAACTTTTCAAATGCCCGTATTCAGAGCATAGCTACTGACAGGATACAGAAGTCCTTAGAAGAAAACAAAGTGGTAATTGTTGCTGGATTTCAAGGTATTGATGAGGATGAGAATATTACCACACTGGGAAGAGGTGGTTCGGATACTTCCGCAGTTGCACTTGCAACGGTGTTAGGTACCCGCGATTGTGAAATCTATACTGATGTTGATGGTGTTTTTACTGCAGATCCGCGTATTGTACCTGATACCAAAAAGCTTAAAGAAATTAGCTATGAAGAAATGTTAGAGCTTGCACGGTTAGGTGCGGGTGTATTGCACTCACGATCGGTTGAGTTTGCTAAAAAGTATACTATCAGATTGCATGTTAGGTCAAGTTTTAACGATAATGAAGGAACAATAGTAATGCCACGGGAGGAGATGATGGAAAAATTTGTAATAAGCGGCGTAACATCAAAAGATGATGAAGCTAAGATAACCATACGTGATATACCCGACAGGCCGGGTGTTGCTTCGCTGCTGTTTGGTGAGTTGGGGAAGCAGAAAGTCTATGTTAATATGATTGTTCAGTCAACAGGGAAGGATGGTAAAGCATCCATATCCTTTACGGTGTTAAAGAATGATCTGGATAAAGCATTAAAAATTTGCGAATCACTGAAAGAAACGTTAGGTGCATCAGGCATTGATTATAAAGAAAATATTGCCATAGTTTCGGCAGTTGGCGTTGGTATGCTATCTTCATGGGGTGTTGCAGGCCGCATGTTTGACGTACTGTCTAAGCATAACATAAACATAGAGATGATTTCAACATCTGAAATAGGTATCTCATGTGTTATTGATGCAATGTACACTGAATTAGCAGTTAAGGCCATTCACAAGGAATTTATTGAAAGCAATGAATAAAAAGAGTGGTGGCGATAGTTCCGTAAAAAAAGCCGCACGCAGAAAACTTTGCTTAGGCATTATCTATGGTGGCAAAAGCGGCGAGCATGACGTTTCGCGCTGTTCAGCAGCTTCGGTGGCACTGGTTGCATCAAAAAAATACACTGTGGTATGCATTGGTATTACGCGCCAGGGTCAGTGGTATGTTCAGGATGGCATTAATATACAAACACATCCAGCATTTGGTCAGGTACTATCGCTCAAAGAAACAGGCACGTGGCTTATTAATATGCACAGTGCCACTGATACGTTACAACTCTATAATAAAAAAACCGGAAAAACTGTAAACATTGATGTTGTCTTCCCACTGGTACATGGCACGTACGGCGAGGATGGCACCTTGCAGGGGTTGCTTGACATGGTTGATGTGCCATACGTTGGCCCGGGTGTGTTGGGCTCAGCTGTGGGTATGGATAAGGATATTGCCAAGCGGGTGGTACAAAATTCAGGTTTGGTGGCGATAGTTCCTTTTGAAACAGTTAGAACCGATGATATAAAATCATCTGATACACTGCTGCAAAAGATTGCTGCCATGGCACCTGTGTTTGTAAAACCTGCCAATGCTGGTTCATCTGTTGGTATATCTAAGGTGACAACTGTACCTGGCCTGCAAAAAGCCTTACAGAAAGCTTTTGCCTTTGACTCAAAGGTAATAGTGGAAAAAGCTGTTGACTGCCGTGAATTTGAGGTTGCAGTTATGGGTAATGAAAAACCGCTTGCTTCAGCAGTGGGTGAGGTTATCCCGCAGCATGAGTACTATTCGTATGAGGCCAAATATGTTGACAAAGATGGTGCAAAGCTTGCCATACCAGCAAACATTCCTGATGCACTGGCACTGAAGTTACGACAGGCAGCATGTTCTGTGTATACAATGCTTGAATGCCAGGGAATGGCGCGCGTGGATTTTTTTGTCGATAAGCATGATGGGACAATCTACTTTAATGAAGTCAATACATTGCCCGGGTTTACCAGCATAAGCATGTATCCAAAGCTATGGGAATATTCTGGAGTATCATACCCCAAACTTATAGATACACTCATTTCGTATGCACTCAGGCGCCATCGTGAAAAGAAGAAGATGGTGAAGGCCTTCCTTGCATTGAAGAAATAATTGCCTGTGATTTAATACCATGAACTATCGCCAGGAAAATACAACAGTAAAAAGCTGTGAGGCAATTCTTTTTGATATGGATGGTGTAGTTGCTGATTCCATGCATGCACATGCACAGTGCTGGATTGATGTATTTAAAGAACATGGTGTTCATCTGGATAAAACAGATATTTTTAAGCGTGAAGGCATGACCGGGCTGGAATCAATAGCTGATATTTTCCTTGATAAAGGGTTTGTCATGCCACCTGAACATATACTGAAAGATTTACAAAAGAAAAAATTACAATTGTTTTCAAACTATCAGATTGAAGTGTATCCGCAAATGTTTTCTATTTTTCCCCTGGTAAAGTCAAAAGGGAAAAAGATTGGGATAGTGACCGGGTCATTCCGCTATCTTGTTTTTGAGCTTATTCCTCAGGAACTAATGCACTATGTTGATGTGGTCATCAGTGTTGATGATGTCAAAAAAGGAAAACCCAACCCTGACCCATATATAGAGGCAGTTAAAAAGTTACAGGTAAATCCCGAACATGTCATTGTGGTGGAAAATGCACCTATGGGCATAAAAGCTGCAAAAGCTGCGGGCTTGTTCTGTATTGCTATACGTACTACACTGGACGCGGGGTTTCTTACAGAAGCTGATGTCATAATGCAGGATCATAATGAATTAGCTGCATACTTCAAGCATTGTCTGTCATGAAAGCTGTTTTTTCATTGACAGGCAGGCAAATTACCATATAATAGCAACATTGTCTGGTTTTGAAAACTACTATAATGCACAGGTGTGATATGAGTGTTGCATGGATTCCAAACACATTAACATTAGGTAATCTTACTTTGGGTTTTATTTCAATAATTTTTGCAAGTATGAATATTCCGCATCATCTGACAATAGCTGGCATTTTGATTTTAGCTGCTGCGCTTCTGGATGGCCTGGATGGTCAGGTTGCGCGTATGCTGGGAGTGGCAAGTGAGCTGGGGAAGGAACTGGATTCACTGGCAGATTGTGTAACCTTTGGTGTAGCGCCTGGCTTTTTAGCATATAAGGGTTATTTACAGGGTACATGGGTACAGGCTTTTGGGCAATCAATTGATGCTGGCGTTTTTATTGCAGCAATATTCCCTGTATGTGCTGCATATCGCCTGGCACGGTTTAATGTTACGCATGTTCCTAATGCATTTGATGGTTTACCGTCGCCAATTGCGGGTATTATTGTTGCACTAGTTCCGTTATGCTTTTTGAATATACATATTCCCAAAATAGTATTTATTATTAGCTTTGTAGTTGTTGCGCTACTTATGGTTTCAACAGTGAGGTATTCCAAACCACAGTCATACCTTCTTGAAAAAATTACTGGCATTAAGTTATTTCTATTCATTATTGTTTTTATTGCCCTCATAGTACTATTTAAACAATGGGTTATACTGGCAATTATTGCCCTGTACATACTTTCGGGGATATTGAGTTTTATTATACAGGTAATTCAGGATTACAGGTATTAAATACACCGTGTCTGAATTTTCCCACTATACAGATGGAAAACCGGTAATGGTTGATGTTGGGGGCAAGGAGGTTACGACTCGCGTTGCCCGCGCAGCCGGTTGCGTGTTCATGCAAAAAGAAACCATTGAAAAAATCCAGAAAAACCTTATTCCCAAAGGCAATCCTTTTGATGTGGCCAGAGTAGCAGGTATACTGGCCGCAAAAAAGACCCATGAACTTATCCCCATGTGTCATCCACTTATGATAACCCATGTGGATATTGCCATAGTATGTGATAACAGTAATTCACGGGTCAGTATAGAAGCAACGGTACGATGTGATGGCAAAACCGGTGTGGAGATGGAAGCCTTAACTGCAGTCAGTGTTGCGTGCCTCACTATCTATGACATGTGTAAAGCTGTGGATAAACAGATGGTTATTGGCGATATACGGCTTGTTGAAAAGCATGGCGGTAAAAGCGATTATGTAGGCAAATAAATAGTCCGTTTTCAGAAATAGTTACTAATGCATTAATTATTGCTAAAATGCGGAAATTTGGACAAAATATAAAATAGTATACACGGGGGTGTCCCAAAAGAAACGGTAGGGCATGCAATGGCGTGAGCGCAATGTCATTGCGAACGAAGTGAAGCAATCTCAATGCCCCTCAAAAGCAAGATTGCTTCGTCACTTCGTTCCTCGCAATGACAGGAAGGCAAAAGTCATTGCAGAAGATGTCTTTTGAGACAACCCCTGAATACTTTATTTATTATAAAATTTTTTTATTTAAACTAATATTTTTTTGTTTCTGATGGTTTAGTATCATATTTTTAAATAAAAGTTTATAAAAATCAATAATCCATAATAATTCCTTATAATTAAAATTGTTATAAAAATTTTTTTTGCTATATTAATAATTGTTAGCACTCACCAAAAAGAGTGCTAACAATTATTATCAACACTTCTTATTTTCTCAGTACAATTGTCTTAAAAAAGAATCATAATTCAGTTTTTTTTGATTACAATTATCATATTAAAATTAAAATCAAGGTTAAGGAGGAGTACCGTGGGAATAAAACCATTAGGAGATCGAGTTCTGATTGAAGTGATGGAAGAAGAACTTCCAAAGCAGGGAAGCCTTTACATCCCCGATACGGCAAAAGAAAAACCTCAGCAAGGTAAGGTACTTGCTGTTGGTAAGGGCCGCTATGAGGATGGCAAATGGATTCCATTAGATGTTAAGGTTGGTGATACTGTACTGTTTGGCAAATATGCCGGAACAGAAGTTAAGTATGGTGGCAAGGAGTACTTGATTGTTCGCGAAAATGATATTCTGGCTATTTTTGAGTAAAAATTACATTGTAGAAAAGGAAGGTGAAGAACATGGCAAAGATTTTACAGTATAATGATGAAGCACGGCGATCAATCTATCAGGGTGTGATTAAGTTATCAGATGCAGTGAAGGTAACACTTGGTCCCCGTGGTAGAAATGTTGTTATAGACAAGAAGTTTGGCTCGCCAACTATTACTAAAGACGGTGTTACAGTAGCAAAAGAAATTGAGCTTGAAGACCCATTTGAAAATATGGGTGCTCAGCTTGTTAAGGAAGTTGCCACCAAGACCAATGATGTTGCCGGTGATGGAACAACCACTGCAACCATTTTAGCTGCTGCTATCTATCATGAATCATTAAAGAATGTAACTGCTGGCGCAAATCCAATGAGCCTCAAACGTGGCATTGACAAAGCAGTTGAAGCAGCAGTAAAGTTTATTGGTGATACAGCACGTGAAATAAAAGACAAAAAAGAGATAGCTCAGGTAGCAGCTATTTCGGCTAACAATGATATGGAAATTGGGGAACTGATTGCTGAGGCAATGGATAAGGTTGGCAAAGACGGTGTTATCACGGTTGAAGAAGCCAAGTCCATTGAAACTCACCTGGAAGTTGTTGAAGGTATGCAGTTTGACCGCGGTTACATTTCTCCCTACATGGTAACCGATCCAGAAAATATGGAAGCAGTACTTGAGGATGCATTTATCCTCATCAACGAAAAGAAAATCTCAACCATGAAAGACCTGCTTCCAATCCTTGAGAAAGTTGCTCAGGCAGGAAGACCATTGCTCATCATTGCAGAAGATGTTGAAGGCGAAGCACTGGCTACAATCGTTGTTAACACATTACGGAAGGTTATCCAGTGTGTTGCAGTGAAAGCCCCAGGTTTTGGCGATAGAAGAAAAGCAATGCTTGAAGACATTGCCATCTTAACCAAGGGTCAGGTGATCTCAGAAGATCTTGGGCTCAAGCTTGAAAATGCAACACTTGACATGCTTGGTCGTGCAAAAAAGGTTATTGTTGACAAAGAAAATACCACAATAATTGAAGGTGCTGGCAGCCAGGCTGATGTGCAGGCACGTATCAAAGTTATCAAGAAGCAAATTGAAGAAACCACATCAGACTATGACCGTGAAAAATTACAGGAGCGATTGGCTAAATTGGCTGGCGGTGTTGCAGTTATCAATGTTGGTGCAGCAACCGAAGTTGAATTGAAAGAAAAGAAAGCCCGCGTTGAGGATGCATTGTCAGCAACTCGTGCAGCTGTTGAAGAAGGTATAGTGCCTGGTGGTGGTTTGACATTGCTGTATGCTCAGAAAGCCGTTGCTGAATTAGAAAAGAAACTGGAAGGCGATGAAAAGATAGGTGCACGAATTGTTGCAAAAGCTATGGAAGAGCCCATGAAGATGATTGCATTCAATGCCGGTGTGGAAGGATCGGTTATTGTTGAAAAGGCAAAACAGGAAAAACAGGGTGTTGGATTCAATGCTGCAACAATGGAATGGGAAGACCTTATGAAAGCCGGTATTATTGACCCGGCAAAGGTTGTGCGTTCAGCATTACAGAATGCAGCATCGGTAGCTGGCATGCTGGCAACAACTGAAGTGCTTATCACCGAAAAGAAGGAAGAAGAAAAAGCAGCAATGCCAGGTGGCATGCCACCCGGAGGAATGTACTAATAGATTAAAAAACGGCGGGTTTAATCCCGCCGTTTTTTTATAAGTATCGTTTTACCCGGTATGGTGGCAATTTCTGTGATTCATGATAAATTCTAATCATAATTTCTGCTAATATACCCAGCAATATAAACATTATTCCCAGTATAATGAGCATAACCGTTAAGAGTAATAAGGGATTGCGTATCATAGAATGATGTAAAAATAATTTCATACCAATGACGGTTATCCCGCTTAAGAAACTTATAAAAAGCAGTATCAAACCAATACCACCAAATATATAGTTAGGTTTGGTGGAATATGAACCCATGAACTTAACAGTGGCCAGGTCTATTAATACCTTAAACGTACGCTTTATGCCATATTTTGATTTTCCAAATTTACGTGGATGGTGATGTACGGGCACCTCAACAATAGTTGCGCCAATCCATGATGCATGAACCGGAATAAACCGATGCATCTCACCATACAAATTGACCTGCCGTATTATCTCACCACGGTATGCTTTGAGTGAACATCCTAAATCATGCAGATACACCCCGGTTACTTTTGCTATAAGCCAGTTGGCAATACGTGAAGGGATTTTCCGTGATAAAAGTTTGTCCTGACGGTTTTTGCGCCAGCCGCTGACCACATCATAGCCTTCTTCAATCTTCTCTACCAGTAAGGGAATGTCACTGGCATCATTCTGCAAATCAGAATCCATAAAGATGATAATATCACCTTTTGAATAATCAATACCTGCTGCCATGGCTGCTGTCTGGCCAAAATTTCGCCTGAACTGTACCACATGCACACGTTTGTCTTTTTTGGCAATGGATTCAAGAAGCTTGAAGGAATTATCAGTGCTGCCATCATCAACAAAAATTATCTCATAGGTGTATGATGTTTTTTTCATAGCTTCAACAATATGCTGATACTGTGGAACAATATTTTCTTCTTCATTGTAAACAGGCAATATAATAGAAAGATATGGATTATTTGAACGGCGCGCTTTCATATTTGTTTCTCCAAAATGTAAAGTGTAATTTTTAACCTGAATACCATTATAATGAACTATCGCAACAAAATTATTCTTTTGACAAGAAAATTATTATAAAAATACTGTGGTTTTTAAGGGGCGATAGTAACTATGGATAAGTCAACCGTGATTGAAACAATACAACATGAGCTTGATAACCTTTTTGCCCATATTGTGGAATTAAAGCAAAGTGGCAAAAAGATTATTTTTACCCAGTGCGACATTGTGCCATATGAAGTGTTTGCTGCACATGGATTTGTCGTGAGTAAATTACCACGATGGGTAATGACAGCATTACGTGATCCCCAAAGCTTGATGTATAAAAAGGCAGAGGAGTATTGCTGTCTTGCCAATGCGCTCATTGTGCCACAGTATTGTAATATTATACCCCATGAGGTGTTACAGCAATTGACTGTACATGCCATCTTGCAATATGAAGGCTTTGCTGAAGATGCAGTGATTAACCTTCACACAATACTGTATTCACTGTTGCAGTCTTTGGGAGTAGAGCAGGAATACCCCAATGATGACAGTCTTCAGCAGGCAGTTTTGATGTATGAGGAAATACGGAAAATAATGCGGGCGCTGACCACTATGTATGCAGGTGCATTCACCCTGAGTCAGTTACAGTTACTGTGTGATGCAGCATTTTCCCTTATGCCAACACGGAGCTTAGAGCTATTACAGCAGTTGTACCACGCTGTTGAGTCATCAACCCATAGTAACAATGAACAAGCCCCAAAAACCCTTGTGTACAGTGACTTTGGCAATTGGGATATGTGTGATGCATTTGGGGGCTATGACATTGTCATTGTGGAGGATGACAGTTGCAATGGAAGGCGGCAGTTTGACATTTCATGCCATTCTTCATCACAGAATTTGTACTATGAACTGTTGTATGCTTACTCATTCAAATCGTGGTGCCCTGGTATGCGCACGGTGCATGAACGCTGTGAGCTTATATACAAAGCGCTGCCCAACTATGATATAAAGCTTGTTATTTTTATACAGTCTTTTCTGAAGTCACGTAATGAGCACCTGCAATATCTGTATGAGCAGTGTTTACTGCAGGGTACGGATGCAGTAATAATTGAGGCAGATGCTATTGTAAAGCAGTTTACACAGTATATTACCGCTTTAAAAGCCAGACATCATTTTGATATAACTGTTGACCTGTGAAATTTAATGCAATGCTTTCAGGTAATCAGCGGTGATACGAAATGCTTCCTGCAAAAATATATCATTTTCCAGGTCAATAAGCTTATCTTTTTTCCCTTTTTTAATAGAGCTTTCCAGATCCTTTTTGCGCTGTTCAATGCTACTTTCATCTTTCAGATTGATTTCCTTTGACTGCAGTTTTTGCTTTAAATCTTTGATTTCCAGTAAAAGTTTTGCATACTGTGTATCATTCTGCAACCGACTATCAGATTTAGCTTTCAGATGCGCTATCACATCAGCAGTAAGGTAATTTCGATATGGTGTGTAAGCAGCAGGGGGAATCTGTTTCCACTGCAATGCATATTTAAGTTTGTTTTCACCAATGTCCCATATTGTTGTGATATCAGGGACGGTGATATCGGGTTTTATCCCATTAAGCTGATTTGATGTGCCGGAGGGCTGGTAAAAGATGGCATTGGTAATCTTGATGGCACCTTTTTTTTGGTACAGTTCCTTATATGATTGCACGGTTCCTTTACCAAAGGTTGCATCCGTGCCAATGATGAGTCCCCGCCGGTAATCACGAATGGCTCCTGCAAATATTTCTGATGCACTGGCACTGAATTTATCAATGAGCACAACAAGTGGCCCACTGTAGTATACTCCCGGGATTGGATCATCTAATGGCTGAATATTCCCGGCGCTATCGTACACCTGCATAACCGGACCAGCGTCAATAAAAATGCCGGCTAATTTTAATGCCTCGCTCAATGCACCGCCAGGATTGCCTCGCAGGTCAACCACTATACATGCAACATTTTTCTTCATCAGGCTGTTAATCTGCATGAGGGTATCAGCGGTTGAGCTTCTGCCTTCTCCAAATCCTTGCTGCGACATATCTACATAGAATGAAGGTATTTTTATATAGCCAATAGCAGGCCCATTCTCAGATTGAAACACTTCTGATTTTACAGCGCTGTCTTCTAAGTTAATTTCCTCACGCACAATGGGCACAATCATTCGTTTTTGTTCTTTGCTGTCAGGATTGATCCGTATAATGGTAAGCTTGACTAGAGTGCCTTTTTTGCCACGAATCATCTTAACCACATCACGCAGTTCCATGTCCACAACATCAACAGGTTCATCATTGCCCTGTGCAACAGCAACAATGCGGTCATTGGGTTGCAATTGTAGCTCTTTTGGAAGTTTGTCAGCCGCTCCGCCCGGAATAATGCGGTCAACAATGGTATAGCCATCTTCTGAGCGCAGTTGAACACCAATGCCTTCAAGTTTTAGATTATTGGAAATCATGAAATCTTCATGTTCTTCCTGTGTCAGATAGTTGGTGTGAGGGTCAAGTGCCATGGAAAATGCATTAAGGAAAACTGAAAACTGCTTTGCCTTATCAAATTCCTGAATACGCTTGTTGTTAAGGTAAAACTTGCGTTTTAATTTTTCTTTTGCCTGGTCTTCGTTTAAGCTCTCTGAAGTTTGATAGTTTAAGAGTTGTAGCTTGATATTTTTGCGCCAGCGTTCTTTGAGTTCATTTTTGTCCTTTGCATAGGGTATTTTATCGCTATCTAAGTTGATGGTTTCATCTTCGGTGAAAGTGTAGTGCTGCTTGAGTAATCCATCAATAATATGATTTACTTCATCAACACGCTTTTTATAGGTTCCAAAAATATCATCAAGAAACGCAAAATCTTCTTTTTTGGCTAAATCATCAATAAGGGTATCATACCGTTTGGTAAATCCATCAACATCGCTTTTGTAAAAGTAATATTTCCCGGGGTCAATGGCTGAAAGAAGGTTATTCAATGTACGCTGTGAGATGGTATCATCAAATTCATGGTACAGTACGTGTTCGTTTAAAAAGGTGCTGATAATATAATGAATATCGTTAGGGTTAAGGACAACTGATTTTTTATAGCAGCCAAAAAACAGTATAAAAACAAATAAATACAGTACAATGTGTTTTTTCATAATAGAACCTGTTCTTATTATAAAGTTCAAAGTTTAAAGTTTTAAGTTCAATTGTATTGGTTTTACGTTTTACGATAATTATTTAAACTAATATATATCGTGGGGTAATTTTAGTCAAATAATTATCAGTGCCCATATCATATTTACGGACAACGATAAATCTATTCGTACTATGTAATATTTATTATAATTTATTGACCTGCTATTGAAGTATATGCATGTGTATCAGTATTTTTTTAGTTGTTTGAATATGGCAATAGTTACAATTCATATACTATAAATTAATTTGACATTATTGTGAGTATACAATCAATGTATTTGCTAATCCCATTTTAACAGGAGTCACTGTATGGCAGTAAAAACCGTTAGTCAGTTAGCCCAGATGCTTGAACGGGGAGAAACCACATCTTTAGAAATAGTAACACAGTACCTCACGGCAATTGATAAACACAAAGAGGTAAATGCATATATCACTGTAACACATGACACAGCCTTACAGCAGGCTAAAGAATCAGACAGGCGCCGTAAAGAAGGAAAGCCAAAATCAAAATATGATGGAATTCCCATTGCAATTAAAGATAATATATGCACAAAAGGGGTACTGACTACTTGCGCTTCAGGAATTTTGCAAAATTTTATACCACCGTATAATGCCACTGCATATCAAAAGCTGCTTGATGCCGGGTTTATTCTTTTAGGAAAAACCAATTTAGATGAATTTGCCATGGGTTCCACTACTGAAACATCGTTTTTTGGCCCAACTAAAAATCCTGTTGACACAACAAAGGTCCCAGGTGGTAGCAGCGGTGGTTCGGCTGCAGCGGTGGCGGCTGATATTGCGCCGGTAGCACTTGGTTCTGACACCGGTGGTTCCATACGCCAGCCGGCTTCTTTCTGTGGTGTGGTGGGGATAAAACCAACCTATGGCCGGGTGTCACGGTATGGGCTGGTGGCATTTGCATCATCACTTGATCAGATTGGTACCTTTGCTCACACGGTGAAAGATGCAGCCAGTGTACTTGCAGTCATTGCAGGTGTGGATGCGCGTGATGCAACTTCTATTGATAAACCGGTGGATTTTGGTTCAGAAACTATCGCCGGGAATGTGAAAGGATTGCGCATTGGTGTTCCCCAGGAATATTTTAATGGCGTAGATGCGGCGATAGTAACCGCAGTCAAAGATGTAGTAAAAAAATTGGAATCACAGGGAGCAGTTATTCGCGAGATTTCTCTGCAATACACGGACTATGCTGTTCCCATTTACTATCTCATAGCAACTGCAGAGGCTTCATCAAATTTAGCACGGTATGACGGTGTGCGCTACGGCTATCGCTCAAAAAATATACAGAAGCTCAAAGACCTGTATGTGAAGACGCGCCAGGAAGGTTTTGGCAAAGAGGTCAAGCGACGCATCATCTTAGGGACATTTGCCTTAAGTTCGGGCTACTATGATGCCTACTATCTCAAAGCATTGAAAGGCAGGCGCCTTATCATAGATGATTTTACCAAAGCATTTAGCCAGTGTGACTGCATTGTTGCTCCGGTAACAACCACAACAGCTTTTGGTATAGGCGAAAAGATTTCTGATCCGCTGTCACTGTACATGGCCGATATCCTTACCATACAGGCTAACTTAGCAGGCATACCAGCAATGTCGGTGCCTGTTGCAAAGGATGCACAAGGTCTTCCTATAGGTGTGCAGATTATGGCAAAACATTTCAATGAAAAGGTGATGTGTAATGTGGCACAGGCTATTGAGGATTGTGTTACACTGTAGTGTAGTTTTTTGTTTCAGCGCCTGTGGTTACCAGTATGAAACAATACGATGTGTCAGGACTGTAACAGTGCCACATAACGATAGCCAGGCAATAACCGTACAGGTGAATTTTACTGCCTATGTAGCATACATACACAATACCAGTGACAGTGCGCGTGCCAACAATGATGCTGTTAGACGTTTATCAAAAGGTGATGTAGAAGGTGCTCTGACGCTGTTACAAACTACGCTTCCTACCAGTGAGCCAGCGGTACTTAATAATTATGGTATTACATTAATTCTTAAAGGTGACTTTGATAAAGGCTATGAGTATATTTATAAAGCGGTAGTACTACAACCGCACGATCCCTATTTTAGGAAAAATTACCTGTACCTGCATGAACTTAAAAAATAAATGCATATTAATTTTTTGGGCGATAGCACTTGCAACTGGTTGCCTGCAAGAACCGGTAGATGAAGAATACTATAATGACCTTGCAAAAGTTAAAGGTGGCCAGAAGCCAACACCACCGGTTGATATAACAATGACAATTAATAATCATGTAATTACTCTTTCATTTTATACTGATAAGATGGATAATGGACAATTACGCACATTTGATCCAGATACTGGTAGCAATGAAAATTTATATTATTTAGTCTATATATCAGGAACAAATCCGGCACAGTTTGGCGACCCAAAGTTGTATTACGATATCAAGTATTACGTGGGCTACGTTGCTGAGTCTGACTTTGAACCTGGTCTTGATCCAAAGAGCGTTACTATACAGGTTTCATCGTCATATCATGGACCGGTGTATCTGTGGATGACGTCCCATGATGGTGGCAGGGAAAGTGATCATACGGAAGTACTAAATGATATAATCCCGTAACATCGTACTATGTGTAGCAGCGTACACTACGGGCAATACCTTGGTACAGTATACCAGCAGTGATTGTTAATGAGCAATGGATTGATACTATGAACTATCGCACAGTATTATTAATTATTTTTTTTATTTTTTGTGTACAGGCATCATTTGCACAGCAACCGTTTACTTTTGTAAAAACGGACGAACCGCTCTCTTTATGGAAAGCACTGGCGTATGATGTAGTGCCGGGTGGTGGTCATATCTATACGGGACACTACGAATATGCTGCGGTTTTTGCCGGGTTAAAAATTTCAGGTGTGTATGCCATGTATTACTATTACAATTACTGGCACTATCGTGGCTCACTGTATCGTTCGGCTAAAAGGGCAAATGAAATAATAGATCCCCAACATGATTTGCTTTTTAAGGACCCGGAAGGTGGCTATAAAACAGTAAAAGAATTTGGGTATGCATATGATAGGGCAGCCCATTATTTTACCTTGAGTATTATAGCAAATGCTGCTATATATATTACATCCTGGCTTTTTACATGGTACCATGTTCAGGAAATAAATGAAAGCAGGCAGCCAACATACATAGGCTTTAATCAGTTTTCATTCACAACTGATGAAAATGGAACACTGTGGGCTGCCTGTACCATGAGGTGGTAAATGCTCGTTGATAGCTTTGGCAGAACTATAGATTATGTGCGTATTTCGGTAACGGACCATTGCAACTTGCGGTGTATGTATTGTATGCCTTCAGATATCAAATGGTTACCTCACGAAGAGATTTTGCGTAATGAAGAGATAGTGATGTTAGTGGATGTATTTGTTTCTCTGGGGATTAAAAAGGTGCGTTTTACCGGCGGTGAACCGCTGCTTAGAAAAGGTTTTTTTGATATTGTAAAACAGGTACGCAGCAACCATAAAGATTTAGAAATATGTATAACTACTAATGGTATATTACTTGAACAATATGTTAATAAAATTCAAGAACTCAACGTTCAAAAGGTTAATGTGAGTCTTGATTCTCTTAATCCTGATACATTCACAAAAATTACTGGTGTAAATGCTATAAACAAAGTTATACAAGGAATACAAAAAATAACAGCGTTAGGAGGAGTTGAATGTAAAATCAACTCTGTAATAATGGAATCAACGCTTAATGAACTGGAAGAACTACTTCGTTTTGCAACTAATATTCATGCAATTCGCTTTATTGAACGCATGCCGTTAAGTGATAACCCGATACCATTTGTCAGTGCTGATACTTTAATTAAAAAATTGGGATTATTAGGAACATTGCAGCGTATGACAAAAAGTGATACACATGTTGCTGCAATGTACAGATTATTGCCCCGGTGGGATAAAAGTGCAGTCATTAATGTTGGGATTATACCTGCAGTGTCACACAGGTTTTGTGGTAAATGTAATCGTTTACGGGTAACACCGGATGGTATGCTACGGGCCTGCCTGCATGATACAACTGAATATAATGTAAAAAAGATACTCAGGGGGCAGTTGAATACTACTATTACTGAAGTTATAGCCAATGCCGTATTGCATAAAAAAGAAGGACATTCATTAATGCAATGTGATGATACTGCGTTTAATTGTTCGGGTATGGCAATGCATTCTATGTCAAAGATAGGTGGATAAAAAACGAAAGCCGCTTATAAGCGGCTTTCGTTTTGCGGGGTGTACGAGACTTGAACTCGCGACCTCCTGCGTGACAGGCAGGCACTCTAACCAAGCTGAGCTAACACCCCATTTTGTTAAAACTATACTACAATTGGTTAATCACGTCAACATCTGTCAATAAAAAAAATCACATTTTTTTATTATCACAAAAAAAAATCGCTAATTATTCCTAAATATGGAAATTTGAATAAAATACAAAATAGTGTACACCCCCGCCGCCGAAAGCCGGGGGTGTACACTATATTCATTATGAAATTTTTTAAGGAATTATTGCTGAAAAAAAATATAAAAAACGCTTTTATTTTTTTATTATATATGATGGCTATATTTTCTGGGTTTTGATTTTGATGAATAAAAGGTTGTGAAATGAGCCTAACAATTTTTGATGATATTTATAATGAAATCCGCAAGCGTAATGCTGCTGGCGGATTTAAAGGTGTACCGTATTCAGATGAATTTGTAAAGTATGTATCAGGATACTATGGACTTTCCATTGACCTTGTTAAGCGTATCATTCAGATACTTATAAATGCCCATAAAATATTTTCTATTGAGATTATAGCAGAGGATAAGGCTCGTGATATTTCCAGAGTGGAAGGGTATGTGGTTGCAGACCTTGTTGTGATTCGAAAATTAAAATCATTTTATCAAAGTGAACTTATTATACAGTATGAAAACGAATTCCATAAACGCTTGATGGTGCATCAGATAGTAAAAGAAATTTTCCCATTGTTGCGAAGTCTCAACAATACTGATATTGGGAAGGTTGCAAATTTGGCCATTATGCTTGAAGAGCTTGAACGGTATATGGAAAAGCATTATGATGAATTTACCGAAGAATGGAAGGCCAAGCGTCTGGCATATGAAATAAGTATATCCAATATTGATTTGCAGCTGGAAAGAAAACAATCCCAGAAAGGAAAAGATGATAGCCATGTCTCCCCATCAGTTAGAGACAGAAGAAAAAAGAGAGTTGTAGATGCACCTCAGTATAAGGAATTTATTGATAAAAGCAAAAGTTATCCATTAGAAAGGATTTTTCAGATATATGGCATAGAATTTTTTTTACGGGTCCAGCTGCGTAATTATAAGTTTGATTATTTAAAAGAACTTGTACAGGCCAAGAAAATAAAACGAAGGTCAGATTTATTGTTACTTAAAAATATGCTCAATGCAGTTATCCATAATAGAGATAAAGACCAACAACTGGTACAATATGAAGATGCAATATATTCGCTCATGCAGGTTGTAAATCATTATCTGTTTGTTGAAAGGGAATGACTCAAGATAGTATTTATTTTAGATTATAGAGCTGCTACTAATCTTTGACATTTTATTTTTCTGTACGGTTCCTTCCAAATTTTTTTGCCCGATATAACTTTTTATCAGCTTTATCAATTATATCGTCCCAATGTTTACCAGGATTTGGATATTCGGTTGTACAACCTATACTTACTGATACAAATTTTGATGATGTGGTGATTGCAGCTGGCAATTTCAGGTCCAATATTTTTTTTCTTATTCGCTCTGCTATTCTGTAAGCACCAATAATTTCAGTTTCAGGAAGTATAACAATAAATTCTTCGCCTCCATACCGTGCACACATATCAGCCGGGCGATGAATGCAACTCTTAATTGTCCCACCTACTTTTTTTAGCACCAGGTCGCCAACGATATGGCCAAATTTATCATTATATTTTTTAAAATAATCAATATCTATCATTAATCTTGAAAGAGGAGTCTGATTACGGATGGCTCTATGCCACTCGGCATGAAGGTATTCTTCAAATCTTCTTCTGTTGGGTAATTCGGTGAGTGGGTCAATATATGCAAGATTTTGAAATGTTGCAGCAATATTTTCCAGTTTTATTTTTTCACTAAAAAGTTTTTCCAGTTTGCTGTAAAGCCTGGAATTTTGATTTGCCTGAATAAAAGACTGGAATACAATAAATATTAAAAAACCATACGGCACCATATATGTTGTATTGATGAAATGGAGAAAATGTAGCATATCATTTAAAATTGCCAGGGCAAATATTAAAAAAGCAGAAAGAAAAAAAACAGCATATTTACGGTTATTCTTTATTGCACGGGTAAATATGAATAAAATTAATAATCCATATACCATCATTATGCCTAAGAATAATGATAATAGCTTTGCAAAGTAAAAGACTGGTGAAATAATTATTAGAACAGTATATAAAATGCCAATAGTAAGAAAGGTTTTAAATAAACTTTGATTGACATCATCAGGATAAAGATTTTCAATGAAAAGCCCAAAAAAAGTTAATCCTAATGACATTGTTAAATATGTAATACGAACCAGTATATTCCATGGCAAATTGGGGAAAATAAGCATAATATGGAATTCCCCAAAAATAATAGATAAAAGAGCCATTAACAAGCTGAATATACCAAAGTATAGAGATTGCTTATCGTATTTCTTGAAAATATATAATGCTAAATGATAGAGTGATATTATTACCAGTGCTCCAAATATGAAAAATTTAACAATTATACTTTTTATATAATGGTGTAAAATAGACTGTTTGTTTCCTAAAAGAAGAGAATTGGTTATTCCAGCTTTAGCATAGTAATAATTAGAGATATGAATGGTAATAGCAATTTGATTGCCTGTTAATGGAATATCAGCTATAGTTTGTTTCCATGCATGAATACTATTTAAAGGAGTGGTTCCAGGTTTCCCAACTTCTGCTAAAAGTATATCGTTTACATATAACGAATATGAACTGTCAAGCTTTGGTATCAGGATAGAAAGTGAGTGCGGTTTGTTGTTGCTCAAAAGAATATTGGCCCGGTATGTTGCAAAACCTGATTCAGGAAGCTTATGATTATGGATTTTATATTTGTTCCATGATGCAGGGACTGTAATATACTGTGTATTTATATTTTTAAAAAATTTGAAATGTTTAGGGATGTAGAACTTCCCATAATAGAATTCCCATTCACCATCCAGTGCAACCGGGCCATTATCCCATTGATAATTTCTTAAGTCAAAGATTCCTTTTTGTGAGATTGTAGAACAATAGCTATTTTGTACTTGCAGAACTGGTATACATACTATAAATAATAGTATACAAAGTATTTTGCCTGGTATACTATCGAAAAATTTATCATTCAATTGGTACATTCGTCTTATCATGAGATAACATAATACTATTCATTCTAACAATAAATGCAATAAAAATTATTGCGGACAATGATAAATAATAAGAGCTAAATAAATTTTAACACAATAGGCTATAACCTTAGCCAGTGACATCTTGCATACTTTGCGCACATCCATCACAAACTCATACTCATTCTCGTACAAATATAGTTGCACCCGCTTCCAGGTGTGATATCGCTTTCTACACTGTAGCCGTTCATAGCTTTTAACAGGTATTCGTTTATAGGACTGCACATAGTTTATGAAATTTATAATAAACGTATGAAGCGATAGTTTTTGGGCATTGGCATGTTTTTTTTAAAGTTCTAAATGTTCTCACATAATACAGGTGGTTGTTTCTATATTCATATTTACCCTCCAAAGTATTGTATTATTTTCTCACTATTTGATACTAATAAAATTATCAACTATAATTTCTTTGAGATACATATTATTCTATTAAAATAGATATAAAAAGTGAAGGTAAAAATACTATTTGATACATTAACAAGATTGAATATTGAAATTGGCAATGTATTTATGATTCTGATAGAATTATTAATAAATTGGGCTTGACCTGAAAATGAAATGGAAGTAGCGTAGTTATATCAAGTATCTCTTAAAAACAGTATAAAAATATCATAGTATTTGTTAGGATACATTTATGAAGACAATGTGGATATCATGTTTATTGCAACTGATAATACTATCAGGAACTATCGCTTTTGCTGATAATTCAATTGTTCTTGATAAACCATTTGAAACAGTTGCTCTTGATATTGTAAAAGCAATCAAAAACAGAAAAACTGAGCGAAACTATACAAATCAAATAATTTCACAGCAGCATCTTTCAACACTATTATGGGCAGCATATGGAATAAACAGGCAGGATGGAAAGCATACAGTGCCCACTGCATATGGCAAGGATTATATGCGAATATATGTTATCTATAATGAAAAGTCATATAAATATATTCCTGAAAAAAATATACTACAATTTATTCAAAGTAATGTTTCTACCAGTATGGCTTCAACACAAGGGTGGGTGGGTAAAAGTAGGTGTGTAGTTGTAATAGTTGCTGATCTGAATGCTTTCCCGTTTTATGTTAGTTCAAAAGAAGAAAAGATTCGTTTGGCCAATTTAACAGCTGGATGTATAGCACAAAATGTGTACCTTATTTCTGCTGCAATGTATATTGGAACCTGTTTGGTGGCTGGGGTTAATGAAACTAGCTGTAGAAAAGCATTAAAATTGAATGATACAGATATTCCTTTGATTGTGATGCCTTTAGGATATTTAAACAGTAAATAGCATTGTGTATACAGAATGACATTATATTAGAAAATGAAAAAAAGCAATGGCATAATACACACTGAAAAAACAATTGTGTTGACAACAAACATACTGGTTGCCATTTCCTTATCTAAATTAAATAATATGGATGTAATAACAGAATAAATTGCTGCAGGCATAAAAGATTGTAGCTGCATTACGATTTTGATATCAGGTGATAGTTGTAGTAACAATAGTAAAAAATACATGACCAGCGGTACAATAATAAATTTTATTGAAGCAAGCATTATATGTGCTTTCCAGAAACCCTTGATATCCTTGAATTTAAAATAGATGCCCATTGAAAAATAATAAATGGTTAACGAGAGTGCAAGCATGACATCAAGGGGTATGGTAATGTGGGGACGTTTGATGTCAAAATAATGAAGAAGCAGTGCTGCAAATACTGCATACAGTGGCATATTCTGAGGTGTGAGAATATAGCTCATCAGGGAAAATGGAGTGCGGATGCCAACATGTCGTGCATATGAAAATATAACCATTATCACATAGGGCATAAAGTAAATAATAAAGATAAATGACAGTGCAAGGCCCTTTTCCCCTAAAAACAGATAGCACAAAAAGCCACCCATGGTAAAACCATGGTTTGCAAGGGATGAGCTGATTATAAAAGTATGTTTTTGTATTCCTTTAAATTGAGCCAGGGTACTTGCCACTATGCCAGCTACAAGCCCAATACCAACCAGGACAAAACCTGCAAGGGGGAGAACTATAAAGTCAAAAGTCAGGTCAAGGCCCCATATTGTCCACAGTACAATAAAAGATTCCAGGCTTATAAGGTTTATGGTAATCAGACGTTTTGACAATGTTTGTACATCAAAATGTTTTTTACCTGAAAAGTATGCTCCTGTAATAATAGGTATCCAGATACATAGCTGAAATATGATAAACCTGGTTATAATAGTGTCCATACTTCCAATAATCATTCCTTGAATATTTTTCGTTAACACCATTGCTTGTTATTTCATAAAAATATCACTCATTATTCTTAAATGTGGAAATTTTAATAAAATATAAAATAGTGTACACCCCCGCCGCCGAATGCGGCGGGGGTGTACACTATTTTCATTATGAAATTTTTTAAGGAATTATTGCTGTAACAATACCATTCTTTGACGTATAGTTTACTGTCATTGTGGTTTATATTTAAATACCGTCAAATCAAATACGTTCTTCTTTGCATAGACTTGATATCATTCGTTTTAACGCAAGCAAAATGAAAGACCTAAACGTATTAAAACAAGATTCTTCAGTTATTGTATTTCTTCAAGATAACATTTTTTAAAGAAGCGAATTCTTCCCCAATCCTTAAGGTAGTAAATTCTTCCAAAATGTCATGTAGCACTCCATTCTGTTTTTAAGAGAAGAATAGTTTTAGGCAACCGTGAAGATATAGGTAAAAAAATGTTATATAAAATTGCAATTCAACCGATTGTTTATATGAGGTCAGCTAACCTGTTCAAGGAGGGACAGGTGACCAAGAAAAGGGGTAACGATATGAAACGTCTCATGAACAAGGAGGATCGTGAGATAAAGAAGAAAATTGCTAAAGAAGTATCACCAAAGATCCTGGAATATCGGAAGAAGATATCCGATGAGGCATATTTAGAACATGCCATTAACCGAATTGCAACGGATTTATCACATTATCTCACGAAGTAGTATTGTAGGTTAGCTGATGTATCAGCTGGTATCGGCCTGTCAGTAGCAGGCCGATACATTTTAATTTCAGGAGCTAATGAATACCTTTAAAGAAGGGTTTTAAAAAAGCATGATACCACGGGATTCATACAAGATTGTGGTGCAGAGTAAAAGGTTAACAGCAATATTCTGGGTGATATTCCTTGGACTTATTGCCGGTATTGCGTATATTTACCGGTATTATTTCTGGCCTTTTTTGTTTGCTATTATATTTTATATTGGATTAAAGCCTCTCTATACCTGGTTACTACAATACATAAAAAGTAAAGTGCTTGCAAGCTTTGCTATGGTAGGGCTCATTATTCTTACCATACTCATTCCCACGTTTATTCTGCTTATCAGCCTCAGTGATCAGGTTTTGGAGTTTTATAATTTTTTGCAGTTGCAATTTGATCCAAAGGTTTTCAAGCAATACCTTATGCACAGCAAGCTTTTGAAAGAAACTCTGAAATACTTTAATATCACACAGGATGAGCTTTTTCAGCGCATTGTCCGCTACATGCAGGACATGTCATTGACACTATTTTCAAACCTTACCACATTGCTCACTTTTTCAATTCGTTTTTCTATAAACTTTTTCTTTATGTTACTCATACTCTTCTTTCTTTTCAAAGATAGCGAGCGGTTTGAAAAAAGCATTTATACAATATTACCGTTCCCCAATGACATAGAGCGTGATATGGTTGATACACTGAAAGTGGTGGTCCGAATTCTTTTAGCTGGCAATTTCATGATAATGATTTTACAGGGTTTGTTAGTGGGTATTGGATTTGTGATTGTGGGTCTTTCAACGCCGGTACTGTGGGGTAGTATTGCTGCTGTTTTTTCACTTATACCAGTTATTGGCACAAGTTTTGTATGGTTACCAGCGTCATTGTATTTATTGGCGATAGGTAGCCCTGTCAAAGCACTGATTATAGCCCTGTGGTGTTTGGGATGGTATCTTCTGCTTGAGAACGTGCTGAAACCAGTGGTTTTTGGCGAGAAGCTGAAATTTCATCCCCTCATACTATTCTTCCTGTTACTGGGGAGCTTGCAGACATTTGGTTTACCGGGAATAATTATAGGACCAATTTTGCTCACGCTGTTCTTTTCATTCTGGGAAATGTACAAAATTTTAGATAGCTATACAGCTATAACCGATAATACTATCAAATCACAGAAAAAGAAAGAATGATAACAATAGCTTCTTCATTTCCTTCGTAAATGTATCCTTTGACTTTTCTTAAAAAACCAATAACTTATTTGACAAAATTCTGTTTTGCGTATTATTCTTGACAACCTGTTATGGTGAATTGTTTTGTAAGTCCGTATTGTCATTCTATTTTCAGAGGAGTTTATGATGAACATTAATAAATACATTATTATGGCATTAATACTTATTACGGGATGCACATCAATGAAGTTCTGGATTCCGTCATATTCTTTTGATGAAGTAATTGCAATAAAAGCTCAAATTGATGCAGCTGAAAACCCTGCTAAAGGATTTCTACTTTTAAAACAGCTAGAAAGAAAACGGGTTAAAGTAAATAAAGCTATTGTAAAACAAATTGGTAATTCCATAAACATTGATTATACATTCAGTGTGATAGCAACTGTAGAACACAGCTCAGGGCCTATAGATTGCTATATCTATACAAGAAACTGGCGCAATGAAGAAGATTTTTCGTCAGTTGCACGGTTAAAATCGGGTGATACAATATACGTTATTGGTCGTTTCAGCAGATTTTTAAAACTTCCAGGCAATAAATATGCTGTGGAGCTGGTAGAATCTAATATTTCTATAGCAGAATAACTATACTATACTGTTTTTAAGGAGAGATATCTATGGAGTCGTATATTCAGGAGTTATTTGCAGAGCGGATAGGTGGTAGCCAATTTGGAAAAGTTGAAAAAATCTATAAATTTGAAAAAATTAAAATGGCTAAGCGTGAAGCTCTCAAGAATAATCCGGGGAAAGAACTCATTGATTTAGGTGTTGGCGAACCTGATGAGAAAGCATTTGATATAGTAATTGAAACTCTTTGTAAAGAAGCCTACAAACATGAAAACCGTGGGTATGCGGATAATGGTATTCCTGAATTTAAGTATGCAGCAGCTAAATATTTAAAAGAAGTATTTGGAGTTGATGAGATAGATCCTGAAACAGAGGTCAATCACTCAATTGGTTCAAAGCCAGCACTGGCCATGTTGCCTTCAGCATTTATTAATCCAGGTGACGTATGTTTAATGACAGTTCCCGGGTATCCCGTTTTTGGCACTCATACAGAATGGTATGGCGGAAAAGTATATAATATACCACTACTAAAGCAGAATAATTTTTTGCCTGATTTAGATTCAATCCCTGCAGATATTGTAAAAAAGGCAAAAGTTCTAGTTATAAATTACCCCAATAACCCAACGGGAGCAGTGGCCACGGAAGATTTTTATAAAACAGTCATTGAATTTGCACTTAAAAATAAGATAGTAGTGGTACAGGATGCTGCGTATGCAGCATTGACCTATAATGGGAAGCCACTATCATTTTTAAGCATTCCCGGTGCAAAAGAAGTTGGAGTAGAAATACATTCACTATCAAAAGCTTTTAATATGACAGGCTGGCGAATGGCTTTTGTTGCGGGAAACCCTCTTGTAGTAAAAGCATTTGCAAATGTAAAGGATAACTATGATTCAGGACAATTCAAGGCCATTCAGAAAGCGGCAATAACTGCCTTAGAACATCCTGAACTAACTGAAAAAATAAAAGAAAAGTATAAAAGAAGACTGTCATCACTGGTTACAACCTTGAAGCGTTTGGGCTTTGATGCGCATATGCCGGGTGGTACATTTTATCTGTATGTGCAGGCACCAAAGAAAACAAAAAGTGGAATTGTTTTTGACAATGCAGAAAGTTTTTCGCAATATTTAATCAAAGAGTGCCTGATATCCTCTGTGCCATGGGATGATGTAGGTAGTTTTGTCCGCTTTTCAGCTACGTTTGAGGCAAAGGACCAGAATGATGAACAACGTATTTTAAAAGAGGTGGAAAGTAGATTAGGGGCACTTGTCTTTGAATTTTAATGGGTGGTAAACCGTATGACCAGGAAAACTCTTTTACTTATTGCAGGTGGTACTGTTGCAGTTATACTACTGGCAATTGGCATCTACCGGCTTTATTTATTACCTGTTTCGTATCAGGATACCATAACCGAAGGTGTTGCTTTTCCTGTAGCTATTTATCGACTTGATAAAGGCTATCCGCTGATTGTAGCAGAAAACCGTGATGATGCAGTATTTGCATTAGGAGTTGTTCATGCACAGGATAGGCTTGCGCAAATGGAGTTTTTACAAAGTCTTGCAACTGGTACAAGTGCTCAGAATGGTTTGTCTCAATACGAAAGAATAGACAGGCTGGTCAAAGCTGTAGGGTTGCCATTGAAAGCAAAGGCTATATTGTCGGAACTATCGCCACAGTACATACAATCTTTGCAAAAGTATGTAGATGGTATCAATACCTATAAATTTAAAATGGGGCATGCCAGCAAAAATAAAACACGGTGGGATGTTAACGATATTGTTTGTATTTCCCTGTTTTTAGAATTTTGTAATGCGTTTGTTACAAATAGTGAACTTTTCTTTCCCGTTGAGGATAAGGATTTTCCACTGTTTTACCGTGAATTAGCCAATAAAAAAATTGTCCATAGCTACAGAAAGCAGGATTATACTATTATCAAAGAGATAAAACAACTGCAACAGCTTATTGCGTCAATTTTTGGGCTATATGGTTCCTATACAAGAGGGTATGCTGTTGCCATCCCATCACGGATGATGTATACTGATGCTGCTACATTGTGTTCAAGTTATGAGCATAGTGTTTCCCTATATCCTCTGATATATCCTGTGAATTTCCAGGTTGGTGGCAAAGTTATTGAAGGGTATACGTTTGCAGGATTGCCGTATGTTGTTGCAGCAAAAACTGATACACTCCGCTATGCATCATTCTCATTGTTTGCTGACAGTCAGGTGTTTTGCAAATATCAAACACAGACACGAAATAATGTACTATTCTATACCAGTGCTATGGAGTATAAGGAATTGCAATGTCAACCTGATACATCGCACTGTGTATCAAGGTTTACCGACAGTGGCCCGGTTATATCTGATGCCTTTGAATATAATCTGAAAGATGCAATCGTTGCAATATCGTATATATCACCTGGAAAAGGGTATGTTGAGTCAATGCTTGATGTTGCTTTTGCAAATTCAATACAGGATGTAATACAAATCGTTCAGAAATATAAAGGACAGCCACGTGTATTTGTTGTGCAGGATGATACCAGGGCATATCAGATTGTTACCGGAACTGCCATGCTGGATGATGAAGCGGTATTGGTGAGCCCTGATAAGGCTTTACTGGCAAAAAATGCTCCTGGTATATTTGAAATCAAACAGGTTGATATGTGTATTGCCGGGAGTGAATTTGTTGAAAATCCATCACCGGCTCTCAAGCGTGTTATGGTGTTTAACAATATAGGGAGATTGTCATCACTGTACCATGAACTGTCGCACTACAATGAAATACAATATAAGGATATTGAAAAAATATTGTATAGCGTTGCATACCCTGATGCTAAGGAATATCTGGTTATTATAAATAATTTGCTGGATAAGATGCCCATTACATCTGCTAAATTAGCAAAGGTTTATTTTAGAGATTGGGATTTAAACATGAGAAGCAATGAGGTAGCTCCCACGCTCTTTAATGCAATTATTGCTGAAATGATACAGGAAACATTTGCAGATGAGTTGCCCTATGCTGTAGAGAATATGTTGATACACTTTACGATTTTTGAACCAGAATTTCAAAGGCTTTTTAAAGAAGATAAGTCAATCTATTTTGAAGATATAGCAACTCTGGAAAAGATAGAATCGCGGGATATAATTTTTGACAGGGCATTTTTACATTCGCTGAAACCTTTCAATTATACAATTGGCCCATATATTGACGAATGGAAGTGGGGCAAAGTTCACAGTGCAACAATACATCATCTTGATTCAGGTTCACTGGTTAAAAATGTAATGGCAAAGAAGAAAACAATAGCATTTGATGGCTGTGATACTACTATATACCGTTCACTTTCCAGGCAAAAAAACTTCAGTGTTGATACCGTAACGACATGTTGTTTCTATATGGATAAAATAGTTCACCGGTTATCTCTATCAACCAGCATAACCAGCAATTCAGCTTCACATTATTATAATGAGTTTATAGCTAAAGATTCATTTAAGGATATTAATCTGAGTAAGAGGAATGAGCTTTTTTTGATAAAACCAGTGAAAGAAACCCAAAAACAGTAATGTAATACAATTGGAGCTGATCGGATTCGAACCGACGACCTCTAGAGTGCGATTCTAGCGCTCTCCCAGCTGAGCTACAGCCCCATTGCATATACGTTGATACAGTCAAGCAAAGGGCATATTGGTAATTAAGTCAATTAATTTTTATATTAAGAAGTGATTAAGGTTTACAGGAAAATAACACAAAAAGGACTATACGTATGCTGGATTTGATTTTAGACTTTATTGCAAAGCTACTATCGTATATCTTGAAGTTTATTAATTGGGCAGCTGATATTTTGATGCGATTGCTGGAATATTGTGTTGGAATTTTTCGGGAGCTGGAAATACAGGAAAAAATAATTATTTTGCTTTCAATAGTATCAGTTATCATACCCATTTTACCCATTGCTCGATTTTATATTTTTGAAAGCTGGTATTACGTTAATAACCCACTGGCTGTTTATTTTATTGGTATTATCATAATAATGGTAATTTCAACCTTAGTACAAAAACGCTGGATATTAATAACAAGGCTTATTGTCATTGTTTACTATTTAATGTGGATGATATATCTACCTGTAGGTAATCTTATCACCAGGGCTAAATCGTATGAATTAGCCTATGGGTACTATATCAATATTGTTATATCGGTTGTATATATTGGTTTATGTATATTTTCTCTTTTCAATATGCGTAGATAGTTGCGGTTAATTTTCTATATCATTAATTTTGGGCAAAGGTAATACAGGAATTCCCTCTTCCATAAGCTCTTTCATCTCATCTTTAGATGCATTACCATAGATATTTCGCTCTTCTTCCATGCCATAGTATATTGCACGTGCAACCTCAGGAAACCTGTCACCAACGTTTTCAAAATGTTCTTTTATGTAAGACTCAACCATACGGACCATTTCAAAAAAGGTTGGTTGCTTTTTTTCAAGTACTGAGCTCTTTGTCTGGATCGAGCATCCGGTATAAAGTCTTTTTATTTCACGCGAATTGCACAACGGGCATTCAACAAGGCCTGCCTTCATCTGATCATCAAAGGCATTGTAATCCTTAAAAAATCCTTCAAATTTATGCCCATTACAACATTCTAAGTCAAAACTGATCATGATATAAACTCTTAACCGTTAGTGTATTATACCCATTCATTAATAATTGTAATAGTATGGCAAACATATTTCAAAAAATTATATTATAAGCGATAGCTCATAGAAAAATTATAATTTTTTTATAATTATTGTTGACAATTATATAGTTAATTTTGTATGGTAATATAAGATTAATTCAAAGCATTACATTCTGTTAGCATTTAAATGAGGATGTAAAAAAAATAAAAAAAATTCTTTAAATAAAAGAATTTTTTTTAAAAAAGCTTGACAGTACAATAGTGTTTAACTATATGTACATATCGCTTAACGATAGAAGCTGACGTGTTCTTTTTAACCATCGTATAAAAAATTTCTTAAAGAAAGCTTTAAAAAAAACGAAAAGTTTGTAAGAAAAACTTGACGAACTAAAATAAAGCGAGTATATTTAAAGAAAAGCTTTCAGAACACTTTAAGCAACTCTCCCACATGA
>JBFLZD010000004.1:80000-111499 GCA_040756435.1 Spirochaetota bacterium
GCTGGAAAGAGGGCCAAAGAGGGTGAAAGCCCCGTAGGTGAAAAGATAGAGATCTTCCTGGTTCAGTTACCTGAGTACCGCGGGACACGTGAAATCCTGTGGGAATTTGCGAGGACCACCTCGTAAGGCTAAATACTAACCAGTGACCGATAGTGGACCAGTACCGTGAGGGAAAGGTGAAAAGAACCCCGGGAGGGGAGTGAAATAGAACCTGAAACCGTATGCTTACAAGGTGTGGGAGTCTCGACTTGTCGGGATGACCGCGTGCCTTTTGTAGAATGAGCCGGCGAGTTACTCAGTATAGCAAGGTTAAGTGATAGTAATCATGAAGCCGTAGCGAAAGCGAGTCCGAACAGGGCGATTAGTTATACTGAGTAGACCCGAAACCGAGTGATCTATCCATGACCAGGCTGAAAGTTCGGTAAAACGAACTGGAGGGCCGAACCGGTGTAGGTTGAAAACTGCTCGGATGAGTTGTGGATAGGAGTGAAAGGCTAAACAAACTCGGCAATAGCTGGTTCTCCTCGAAATAGCTTTAGGGCTAGCCTGGTGCGTTCAGTTATGGAGGTAGGGCTCTGATCGGGGTAGGGGGTCTACAAACCTACCGAACCCTTTCAAACCACAAATGCCATAACTTTAGAGCACTGGAGTCAGACTACGGGGGATAAGCTTCGTGGTCAAAAGGGAAACAGCCCAGACCAACAGCTAAGGTCCCAAAATGCATGCTAAGTGATAAAGGATGTGAAATTGCTAAGACAGCCAGGAGGTTGGCTTAGAAGCAGCCACTCCTTTAAAGAGTGCGTAATAGCTCACTGGTCGAGTGATTTTGCGCCAAAAATGATTGGGACTAAGCATGCTACCGAAGCTTTGGACTTCGACTTTGTCGGAGTGGTAGAGGAGCGTTCTATACGGGCTGAAGGTTAATCGCGAGGTTAACTGGACTGTATGGAAGTGAGAATGCCGGCATGAGTAGCGAAAATCCTGGTGAAAAACCAGGACGCCGTAAGCCTAAGGTTTTCTGGGCAATGCTAATCAACTCAGAGTTAGTCGGCCCCTAAGGCGAGGCCGGAAGGCGTAGTCGATGGGAAGCAGGTTCATATTCCTGCACCACCTGGTGGAGGCTATCGTGATGGGGTGACGTAGAAGGATAAGGGCGCAGGGTGTTGGTTATCCCTGTTCTTATGCGTAGGCTTGAATCCCAGGAAAATCCGGGATTCTTTAAGGCTGAGGCTGTAGGGGAGCTCCCCGCAAGGGGAGTGAAGGTCCTGACTCCATGCTACCAAGAAAAACCTCTAAACGCAATACCAGGTGACCGTACCGCAAACCGACACAGGTAGGCGGGGAGAGAATCCTAAGGCGCTCGTGAGAACCCTCGTTAAGGAACTCGGCAAATTAGTCCCGTAACTTCGGAAGAAGGGACGCCTCATTAGTGTGATGCCCCCGCGGGCGGAGCATGAAGAGGCCGCAGGGAAACGGGCCAAGCGACTGTTTACCAAAAACACAGGGCTCTGCAAAATCGTAAGATGAAGTATAGGGCCTGACACCTGCCCGGTGCCGGAAGGTTAAAAGGAGGGGTTAGTTCTGATTATATCAGGACGAAGCTCTGAATTGAAGCCCCGGTAAACGGCGGCCGTAACTATGACGGTCCTAAGGTAGCGAAATTCCTTGTCGGGTAAGTTCCGACCTGCACGAATGGTGTAACGACTTGGTCACTGTCTCAACGAGGGACACGGTGAAATTGTAATGTTTGTGAAGATGCAGACTACCTGCAGAAGGACGGAAAGACCCCGTGGACCTTTACTGCATCCTGACATTGTAATTTGGTGCGGTATGTGTAGGATAGGTGGGAGACTGGGAAGTCTCGACGCTAGTCGGGATGGAGTCGTCCTTGAAATACCACCCTTATCGTATCGGGTTACTAACTGATTCCTGTTGATCCAGGATCAGAACAGTGTCTGGTGGGCAGTTTGACTGGGGCGGTCGCCTCCTAAAGAGTAACGGAGGCGCCCAAAGGTTCCCTCAGCACGGACGGAAATCGTGCATAGAGCGCAAACGCATAAGGGAGCTTAACTGCGAGACCTACAAGTCGAGCAGATACGAAAGTAGGGGTTAGTGATCCGGTGGTCCCGCGTGGAAGGGCCATCGCTCAACGGATAAAAGGTACCCCGGGGATAACAGGCTGATAGTGCCCAAGAGTTCATATCGACGGCACTGTTTGGCACCTCGATGTCGGCTCTTCGCATCCTGGGGCTGGAGAAGGTCCCAAGGGTTCGGCTGTTCGCCGATTAAAGCGGAACGCGAGCTGGGTTCAGAACGTCGTGAGACAGTTCGGTCCCTATCCTCTGCAGGCGTTGGAAATTTGAGGGGATCTGTTCCTAGTACGAGAGGACCGGAATGGACGAACCTCTGGTGTACCAGCTGTCGTGCCAACGGCACCGCTGGGTAGCTATGTTCGGATCGGATAACCGCTGAAAGCATCTAAGCGGGAAGCCAACCCCAAGATTAGATTTCCCCTGACCCTTGAGGTCACTGAAGACTCCTCGAAGACTACGAGGTTGATAGGCTGGAGGTGTAAGCACAGCAATGTGTTCAGCCAACCAGTACTAATCAGTCGTGAGGCTTGACCATATTATAAAAAGCCCCTCTTTTTGTTACAAGAGGGGCTTTTTTATTCTGTTCTTTTTTAAAAAATGTTGATCTTATGGTTTGATAGTATCAATTAGTGTTAATGTTTCCTTATCAAGAACCATAATAGTTTTATCTGCTCTATTTATATATATATAATTATCCCAAAAGCTAATAAATGTGTTCTCATTAACTTCTTCAGACGATTTTGAAACCATTTTGAGATTTGTATCAAAGCGCCCAAGATAAAACCTGCCATTTTCAATAACTATCGCATAAATAAAACCATCCTTAATTATTATAAAGCTACGCCAGAAAATATTATCAGAACCATATATTTTGGCTTCCAGACTATTTCTATCAAGTAATGTAAGCCTGTGCCCTATGGAATGGCTGCCCTTATGTGTAATGACAACAACACCGCCTGAAAATATATCATATCGGCTACCACAAATGTTTTTTTCTGGTGATTTGAACAAAATTTTGCGGGTTGCAGGGTCTATCATAACCATTTCATTATTGTAATGACCATCCTGCAGGTATTCCTTTATTTTTAGATAATAGAGTTTGTCAGCATAAATATTTTGATCCAGTTCTTTTGAACGTAGTTTATCTTCCCTTTCATCCAATTCTTTTTCCTTTTTTTCTAGCTTTTTAGCCAATTCTTTTTCTATTGCAGGTGATTTTTTAATTTCATCAGCGGCTATTTCTTCTTTTTCTTTTTCAAGTGCATTTTCTTTTTCTGTAAGGAGCTTTTCTTTTTCTGAAATTGTCTTTTTTTTATCTAAAATTTCTGATTCCTTTTTTGCCAACTCTTCTTCCTTCTTTTTTATATCTCCCTTTTCTTTTTCCAGTTGTTGTTCTTTTGTTTCAATTTCTTTCTTTAGGACCTTTTGTTTTTCAGATGATGGTTCTTTTTTTATTTCTTCTTTCAATTCATGTATCTCTTTTTCTGTTTGTTGTAGTTCTTCTTTTTTCTGTTCAATAGATTTTTTGTTTTCTTCTAATTTAGTAGCTTCCTGAATTATATCTTTTTTACTTTTTTCAAGATTAGCCTTGTCCTGTGTTAAGATTTTTTCCTTTATGTCCACCAGGTCCTTACGAGCCTGGATGTTTTTATCATCTTTTCTTATTTCCTGTATTATTTTTTTATCTGATATAACATCTATCAGGATAGAATCAAGCTTTCCCTTTTGAGGTTGTTGGGTCAAGGGGATGAGCATTTTTGTTGCTCCAGGCCATTCATAATATTTTGTTGAAATGCCTGCATTATATTTTGTTATATATTGTATAACAATGCTCTTGTATTTTGATGAAAAATAATCAATGTTACCCCTGTATATGGCATTATAATAGGTTAAAAATAGGGCGATAGCTTTAGCGTGTTGTTGCGAGTAACCATATTTTTGCTGCAAATAGGCTGATAGGATTTTACGGATTATATCAATATGTCCAACCCTTGCTTTTTTATCTATTGAAAATATTGTGGCTGAAAATTTTTCAGGTTCATCCTGTGAAATTGCATTTATTAATGAATATTTCATCCCAAAACGGATAATTCCAGTATTGTTACTGATGCGTGCCAATGATTTCCCAATATTTTCTATGTCATGTAATGAATCTGCTTTTTTATATGCACCCCGATAGTTTATAAAAACAACAGGTTCTGTTCGTATTTCGTCAATAGCAACTTCAAGTGCAGTAGCATCTAATTGTATAAAAACAATTAATAAAACAAACATAATACATAGTTTACATTTACACGGATTTAGCATGCCAACCCCCACCGGGATGAATGTTAGATAGCGAAAAATAGTATACCCAATTATTGAACTGGTCAATTCAAAAATTATTTACTATAATAATGAATATTTATTTATTTTAATAAAGAAAATTTAATGCTAAAAATAGTGCCTTCGTCTGGAGTTGATTCTATTGAAATCTCACCATTATGGTCATTGATTATTTTTTTGCTAATTGACAATCCTATGCCTAAACTCTGGCTATATTTTTTTTGTTGTGAAAAATGGGGACCATATGTGTTTTTGTATGTCAGGCTGGATTCCAATCCCATTATCTTCGATTGTTACTATTACGTAGTCATCTGAATAATCTGTTTTGATAGTAATCTTTCCTGTATAATCAGATTGCACTTTCTTTGCTTTTTCAATGATGGCATCGCGTGCATTGGTGATAAGATTTAACAGTATTTGTTCTATGCTTATAGAATTTCCATAAATTTTTGGTATTGAATCGTTCAGTAAAAGAACTATATCAATATTATGCTTTTGCAATTGATTATGGGTTAGTGTAACTGCATTCATTATGATTGTATTAATATCTATTAGTTTGAAAATGTGGTTGTTGGTAGTGAAACTCCGTATATGGTCAATAATGTAGGTTGCTTTGTCCACCATGGTGCAAATCTTTTGTAATTCAGATAAAGCTTCTAAGTAATTAAAATCATCAAGATTTATGTCATCCATCATGTTCTGAGCAATGCCCTTAATGCCTGTTAAAGGTTGGGCTATCTCATGGGCTATGCTTGCAGTAATTTCAGCCATGGTAGAGTATTTTGAAAGTAACTGGATATCATTGTCTTTCTTATTGAGCATTGCAATGTACTGGTCATTTCTTTGCTTTAAAAGCCTGTTCAACTTTGTCAGGTTTGCATTCATACGCGCAAGTGCCCGCATTTTTAATAGAGCAGTTTGGGAACGTTTCAATGTATCATATATCATGATAGTTAAAAAAACTGTAATAAATACTGTTAGAGTAATAATAAGTATGTCTATGTTTTGCATATAGGATATAAAACCTAAAATGAGCGATTCAATGGCCAGCATGCTCTGTAAGAGTATTTTTCCGTATTTGAATGAGATTGTTTTGTGTACAGTAAATGCAGTATATATGTGCATGAATGCCAGGATTGCAGGCATCATGACAAAAGGCAAAAATAATGAAAGGATAGTTGCAAGCTGAACAATTCCATATGTATAGATATCACCGGTACTCAATGGTTTGATTAGAGCGTGAATAAACAGTGCAAAAACAAACGGGTATACTATAACAATAAAAGTAATGAATGTATGGGATACATTTACAAAAGCTATCGTACCTGCTACCGTTGCCCATAACACAATCGGTACAGAGTAACGGCCTTCTTTATTGTTAATATTAGCAAGTGCCACACACAGGAAAAGAAAGGATAGAAGTGTTAATGATAATAATATTGTTTCAGCCATAATACTGTTTGATTTTTTTTAAATATCCTGTAGCATTGCCACAGAATGTTTCTCGTTACATACATCACGGTATTCATTTGTTGATATGTCAACATATTTCAGATAATTTTTGCTTTTTTAAAAAGGGGATGGTTATGGGATTTACCTGCGGGATTATAGGTTTGCCAAATGTTGGGAAATCAACTATATTTAATGCATTAACAGGGGCACATGCCCCAATGGAAAACTATCCGTTTTGTACTATAGAGCCTAATAAAGGCATTGTGCCTGTTCCTGATCAACGTTTGTATACAATTGCAGATATATTGGAAAAACATGACCCGATTCCTACAAGAATTGAGTTTGTTGATGTTGCAGGGCTTGTTAAAGGTGCTTCCAAAGGTGAGGGGCTGGGCAATATGTTTTTAAGTCACATACGGGCAGTTGATGCAATTGTGCATGTTGTTCGCTGTTTTACAAACAGCGATGTTGTCCATGTTGAAGGGGAAATTCAGCCATTGCGTGATATTGAAATAATTAATACAGAACTTTTGCTGGCAGATATGGAGGTGCTACTGAGAGCAAAAGAAAAAGTTGAAAAAAAGGCCAAATCAGGAGATAAAGAAAATGCCCACAGGCTGGAAGTCATTGAGAGGTTATTTCAGTATATTAATCAGGGCAATTTATTAAACAGGATTAAGCTGAATTCAGAAGAGCTTGTAGTGTGCAATGAATATGGACTTATTACTGCCAAACCAATGATAATATGTGCCAATGTGGATGAGCAGGGTAATGCAACTGATGCATATGCAATATTACAGGATTATGCCCAAAAGCATGGATTGGGCATAGTTGCTATAAGCGCAAAGATAGAAGAAGAAATTGTTGAATTACCACCAGAGGAACAGCGTGAGTACCGCCAGGCGCTGGGTGTAGATAAATCAGCATTGGAACGCCTTATAACAACAGCATACTCCATGCTGGCCCTCATCACGTATTATACTGTTACAACACAATTGCAGGCATGGACAATAAAGCGGGGAACAACTGCACAAAAAGCCAGCGGCATTATTCACAGCGATTTTGAAAAAGGCTTTATACGTGCTGAAGTATTTCATTACGATGACCTTATACAATTTAAATCTTTGCATGCCATAAAAGAGCATGGATTGTTGCGTAGTGAAGGGCGTGACTACATTGTGAATGATGGTGACATCATTCATTTTTTGTTCAGTGTATAAAGACTCCCGATATTCCTGAAGCAGATGTATAAACAAAAGAAAAATAGGTATATCTGATCATTCATACAGTATTTTTATGGATTTATTTAAAAAATACATAACAATCTTTGGATTACAATCACAATTTACCCTTGAAGAGCTTTCGGATGCTTACCGAACGTTAGCCATGTTATATCATCCTGATATAAGCAGTGATACGGATGCATTGCAAAAGATGCAGCTTATTAATGCTGCATATGATTATCTTAAACAACATGTTTCTTCAAACAAACGACATGAAGTCAAGAGAAGTGATGGTAAGGATGGTGTTTATATTGTTTATAAACATGCTTTTAATATTCTGCAACAGGCATTTTATTACTATTATACCGATGGTACTGGATTTACAGGTAACAAAGGCTATCTTGTATTAAAGCTAAAAGAAGCCAAATCACTGTTTTCAAAAATTATAAAAGAATATCCGTATAATGAATGGGTAGATGACGCTATAGATAAAATAAACAGTATTAATAAATGGTTGTAGTTAGCATATGCTATATTTTTTTAACAATAAAATATTGGAGCGGATGGCGTGTAGAACTTCCCTTTTCATTGGGGTATCCTAATGCAATTACTGCCATAAGTTCGTATTCGCTTGAAAGATAGCACAACTCATTGACCTTTTGCTTTTGATTGAGTATTTCACCTAACCACACAGCCCCCAATCCCTTGTCATGGGCAGCAAGCAGCATATTTTGAATGCATGCTCCAATGCTCAGAATATCTTTATCACGGTTATATCCTGATGGGATGTGATAAAAAACACATATACACACCTGCGATTCTTTAATAATACGAGCATATGATGTGCATTGTGACAATGCTTCCTTTTTATCCTTTGATTGAACAATAACAAAACGCCATGGTTGATTGTTGAGGCCTGATGGTGCCCATATCCCTGCTTCTATGATTTGGGCAACAACATCATCAGAGATTGGTTCAGATGTATAATGTCGTATTGAACGTCTGCTTTTTATGGCTTCAATTACTTCCATGATACTACTTTTGATATGAGGCAAGTAATGCGTCAATACTATTTTGCTTTTTTTTAACGCGGGTTATGTGGTCATTAATTATTTTTTCAAAATCAACTTCGCCACGGATTATTTTTATACGTTCCGTTTCAATAAATCCTAAATTGGTTGTAATTTTTACAGTGCTTGCGGTGTCAGCATATTTTTTTGCTTCATACCAGTAGGGCAAAGCTTCCTTATACATTTGTTCTGCAATTTTCAGGCTTTCCTGAATGTCTTTTGCATAATCTGCATCGTAGAAATATATATGCTGTTTATCATAGCGCGTAGCAATTTTGAGATAGTTACGAAGTATCAGCATGTTGATATGCATGAACATCAGATTACGGTATTTGTAGTATTCATCTTCGGTTTGGATTTTAACCAAAGCGTGCGATGGATGACGGAATTTACAGGTAAGTGCTGTTTTCAGGCGATCAATATTTTTCCTCAATGAGTTTTCATCATAGTATAATTTCATGCCATACAGTTCGTAGAAATCTTCAACATAATGAGGTACAACTTTATAATGCATGCGTACCTTGGGAATATAGTCTGAAAATGGGACAAACTCTTCTTTCTCTTTCTGGAAGTACTGATACTGGTAATCTTCGGCACCAGTTTGTACAGCTATTAACATAAGCAATATGGTTATTATATATGTTTTTAATATCTTCATGATGGTAGTATGTGTAGTTTAATCAACATATACAGACTGCTATAATGAGCTATCGCCCAAAAAAAATAGTACAGTATGTTTATCGGAAAGAAGGTGTCGTTGCGTGAATAGATTATTGCATATGCGCAAAGAGTATTCTTACACCTATGATTATGAGTATGCATCCCCCAATAAGTTCAGCGCGTTTGCCAATAATGTCACTTGCCGTACGGCCCAAAAAGACTCCTAAGGTTGAAAACAATGCACAGGTTAATCCAATAATAATACTTGGCATGATGATGGGTTTATGAAGAACACCAAAACTAAGTCCAACAGCCAATGCATCAATGCTGGTTGCTAGTGCTAAAAGAATAAGGGTAAAGCCCTTTGATGGGTCACCCTTAAAAGAATTATCTTCATGGCTGAATGAAGCTTTTACCATACGTGTTCCAATGAATGCAAGCAATCCAAACGCTATCCAGTGGTCAAAATTTTTTATAATGGGTTCTATAGCAACTCCGCCAAAGTAACCAATAATGGGCATTGCAAACTGAAATAACCCAAAATGGAACGCAATCCTAAAATAAAATCGATGATAGGGTTTATATATATACAAACCTGATGCAATGGAAACTGAAAACGCATCCATTGCCAGTGCCACTGCAATTCCTAATGTTGTTATAATGTCCATAGGCTTTTACTCAAAAAATAATTTTAAATATTTTTCAATACTTAGTGCATGTTCAAGTTTTATCTGAGATTCTACTACCCATGATGATTGTGGGAAGCGTGCCAATGTTAACTGCAATAGCTGTATTGCTTTTACCAGATCAGTTATTGCCTGTTCTTTTTTAAAGAAACCCCTATTGTGTCTTTCGTAGAATATTTCCTTTTGTGACCGCAGCAGGTAATCATCGCCCTGCCTGTAAATTCTGAATGCCTCAACATCAAGTATGTTAGCGTATGAATCAATAATGTTGAGACATTCTGATGATTTATAAAATGTAAAAAGCAATTCCTTGAAAATATTGAAATGTTGTAAAAATTCCTCGTCATTGGTATATTCACACAAATTGTCTATTCCATGGTAACTGCGACGAAGCTGCATCACAATTTTTTTGAATACATCAGCATTGGCGGGCATGTCTCTGCGTGCCAAATTATAAAGATTATACTGGAAATACTGGTAAAGTGCATCTTTTGCTTTTTCACGGTATTGAATAAAATACTGTGTTAAAAGGTCTTCGCGCAGTATATCTTCTTTTTTGAATTTTGGTTCTTTTTTCTGGGGAGTAACTTTTTCATGTACTGTTGATTTGTCTTTAAAGCGATGGGCCATTATAGTATTGTACGCCACATTTATTGTTGCCATAGCTTTGTTAGCCCATTCAATTCTATGGGGGTTTTTGTCGGGATGGTACAGTAATGCAAGTTTTTTGAATGCTTTTGCTATTTCTGCATCACTAGCATTCTTTGGAACCTGTAATAGTGTATATGATTCTTCTAATGTTAACATGTAAATTATGCAATATTTAAAAATATACTATAAAGTATATACGTTTACACTGCAATGCACTATGTTTCTTTATAAATCAATTCTTTTATGGTGAATATAAAAAAAAATATGGTGTATGTATTATACAAAAATTGAAAAATTTTTTTAAGCGATAGTTAACGATATAAAATGTGCTTGCAAAAAAAACTATTTGGTTACTATAAATGGTAAATACTTATACGGTACCATTAGTATTTTTGCCTGCATGTGCATTCCTTAAAATTATAACAATGATACAGCAGCAAAAAGTTGATTAAAAAAATAATTGACAATAACTATACATTAGTATATATTAACACAAAAGGCAAGGTAGTATCATGATAAAACCTTTAACAAAAAAACAGCAGGCAATATTTTCATTTATAAAACAAACAATAAAAAAGACAGGGTTCCCTCCAACAGTTCGGGAAATTGGAAATCAGTTTTCAATTACTGTAAAAGGTGCCTATGACCATCTAAAAGCCATAGAAAAAAAAGGATATCTGAGGTGTGAAGCAGGCAAATCGCGCGCAATTGAATTACTCATTGATAAAGAAGATGTATATGCTGATGTTCGTTCCATTCCACTGGTTGGGACAATTGCTGCAGGTATACCAATATTAGCCCAGGAAAATATTGAAAGCTATATTCAACTTCCATCAGGGTTTTTGCCCGAAGGCACATTATTTGGTCTCAAAGTTAAAGGTGACTCAATGACAGGTGCTGGTATTTATAATGGAGATATTGCCATAATCAGGCAACAACCAAATGCTAACAATGGCGAAATCGTGGCGGCTCTAATTGATAATGAAGCTACATTGAAAATATTAAAAAAAACAGAACGTAAAGTACAGCTTTTACCTGCTAATGAAAAATACAGCCCTATAACCACTGATACTGTTACAATTTTAGGTGTACTTAAAGCATTATTCAGAACCTATTAAATAAAAAAAATAGTAGACACGACATAACGCTGCTTCATTATGGTTCCATTCTCAGGAGCTCCGTTTGGACAGCGTCTAACTATGCATAATGTGTATGACAAACAGTTCAGTTATGATCATTTGATCGATCAGTTCCATAACACAGATACAAAAATTAATGGGCTACAGTTATTTTATGATAACAGGGATAAAATTATTTCCTGGTTTCACTATGATACTCTCATCACGATAGCACTGTTCCACTTTATTGATCAACTGGCATATGAAATACAAGAGTTTCCTCATAATAGTGATAGATATATTTTAGACATGCTATATAGAAAAGCCGAAACGTATCTGGCCTTTATGAAAGGATTGCAGTATTATGAGCAGTTTTTGCTTATAAATAATTTAATTCATGATGATGTACTTATAATATGGAGGCATTCCCTGCTTGGTCTTCGTGACCGATGTATTAATGATTTCCATGAGCAGAAATCTTTACAGTATGCTATAACCACTGCATTGCTTACCATGCCCGATGAGTCATTAATTCCCTTTTTTTATGATATTGCATTGTCATCAGAACCTGATATTGCCATAAGTGCTATAGTTGGATTGGCTTTATTCAGAAAAAAATTTGCTAACTGGAAGAAGCTATACAAAAGTGATAATGACTATGATGCAATGATTACATTAGCATCTTCGTGTGATATACAACAGTATGATTATCTTAATCCACCTCATAATATGTATATTTTATTTCTATACATCCGAACAACTGAGATTTTTGCCAGTAATGTTATTGAAGTTTTGCCTTTGATGAAAACTGTTTTGCATGCAATACCCGAAAATCATATTTTGTATATGCGTTCTATTGAAGCTATTGAAAGTATGCTATACAGATTAACGCGTACAGAGTTCAACCATTTCACTGCCGATGATATTATAAATCTTATTTCAGTTTTTAATGTGCTACCTCTGGGAATTGTCCATAATATTGTCCAATACTGGAATATCCCTAAGATGGATTTTATATGTACGATAAAACGAATTATTCAGGAAAAGCAAATAAACCTGGATGACTGTTCTAATATTGCAACGATTTTATGTACTGCTGAATTTGATTAACGTAGTATATCATGAATTCCTTATTTTACGCTTGACTTAAAAAAACACTACTATAGTATGAATGGACATATAGTCTATGATAGGGAGGGCAGCATGATTCTGGTAACCGGTTGTAACAGTTTGGTAGGACGTACACTGATAGCAAGGTTTTTACAGGATGGGCAACAGGTTAAAGCTATTGATATGTGGAAAGATACCAAATTGCCAGATGCTGTTACTTTTTATCAGAGCAATCTTTTAGATATAGATAGTATTGAAGAGGCCATGGAAGATGTTGATACTGTTTTCCACCTGATGGATGTTGAAGATGCATCATATTATGGTCGTCGATTTATGAAAAAAGTAAATATTAAAGGGACTGAAAACCTTTTAAAAGTTGCTGCAGATAAAAATATAAATCATTTTATTTTTTTATCCAGTGCCAAAGTATACGGGAATCCTGATATTATGCCCATTAAAGAAGATGATCCATTAAAACCCAATACCCCTTATGGCAAGGATAAAGTTAAAGCCGAAAAACTATGTTTACAATTTGCAGAAGAAGGCTTGCCAGTTACTATCGTGCGCCCTACTATTATTACAGGTCCTGGAGTTGATGATGCTATGATTTTAATTATTCTGTATATGGCACTGGCAATGGATGATTCCAACAGACTATATATAGCAGGTGATGGTGATTCCCGATATCAACTTGTACATCCTGATGATGTGGTTGCTGCGTTGCTTACCATTAAACATAAGCAGGAATCTAAAGGCAAAATTTATAATATTGGTTCTGATAATGTACCAACTCAGCTGGAACAGGTGGTTAAGGTAAAGGAGATAGCCAAGTTAGATTGCCAGATTAAACATATAACACCCTTTTTCACACGGGTACTATCGGTTTTACTAAAGCCATTAAACATCCATTATTTGCGTAAAGACCATGTCCAGTTTATTTTATCCAATTTTGTCCTTGATTGTAATAAAATAAAAGAGGAACTGAACTGGGCCCCCAGGAAGACTAATATTGAAATATGGGCAGAGACAATTGACTGGTATAGAAGGGAAAAACTATAGTATATACTATTTAGTGATTCTTATTACGTATACTGTTTATTACTTTCTGCACTATACGTTTAATGAATTGTATAAGCTTAATAAAAAGAACCCGCAAAAACTGTCCAATATTTCCCTCACCTAAATCAGAAGTAAGCAGCATCTGAGCTTTCCGTATCTCTTCAGTTGAGAGTGGTGCCTGGGACATCTTCATTTCTTTAAGCTTTTCTTTGAGTTGTTTTTTAGAAAGTTTCAACGTTTCTTTGTCAGAGAATTTTCCCGTTTCCATCACAAGCTGTAATAATGAAGGATCAGCTAAAATATCCTGGGTTATCTTGTGAAGTTTATATGCACATCGCTTCAGAATGGGATTTGCAATATTTTTTTTGTTTTCCAGCAATAACGATACATATTGTGATAAAAAATATGCCTGTTTAAAAAGCTTTTTTCTTTCTTCCAGTGTTTTTGTATTAAAATCAATGCGAGTAAATGCATCAACAGCAGTTTCAATGGCATCCAATTTTTCATCGGTGAGTTCATACAGTGATGTTGGGTCAAGATCAGGTATTTCTACAAAACGGTGTGAAATTTCTTTCAAATCCTTAAACATGGTTTCTGAGTATTCCAGGATATATCGGTATGCGCGCTTCTGTAAGGGCGATAGGGCTTCCTCTCCTTCCTGTGACTTTTCCATCTTTTGTTGAATTTCTTTAATATTAAGCGCTGTGGGGTCAAATTTTATCTTGTTAGCATCAAACGTTTTTTTCATTTCAAAGTAGTCAGGCTCAGCAAGGTCACGGCCAATTTTTAAGATATTTAATTTGATGTCACCTAATTTTTCTTTCATTAAATACTTATCAATCTTACTGATACCGTCGGTTACCACAAGTATTTCAGCATTGAGCATATCTTTGTCATAGTGGATGTCATCTATGGCCTGAAACACTGCCTGCTGTAAATTGGTGCTGGTACCGCCAGTAGTGGTGAGTAATACTCGTTCAATTAAAAATGGGAAATCTTCTTTTTTTTCAATCTTAAATAGGTCGCCAGGTTTTGAATCAAAGGGCCTGTAAAAAATCTTTGCATTACTGTTTAATTTACGACGTAGAAATTCTGCAACCAAACACTTGGAAAAAAATGATCGCATCCTGATTTCCATTGAGCGTGAACGGTCTAACAGAAGATAAAATTTTTGGTCAAAACGGTTTGCCTGCCTTCCACTTTCATCCTGTAATGTTGAAATGGGTTTAAATGTATCAGCCTTTTCTTCATAAAATTTTTGCACTAACAGCTCATGCTTGAAGAGTTTAATGTCAAAGATGTCATCTTCCCAGGCAAGCTCGCGTGGCAGGGCTTTCTTTAAATCATAGATGGTGCGGTATCGATCAATGACCATGATATCGCTTAATGGTGATATTCTTTCCACACGGTTAACCAGAATTGATTCATCACGGTTGGGTGCTTCAATTTTTTCTTCGCGGGATATATCTTCCACTGCATTCAATGCTTCGGATATTAATTCAGGGGTAAACACTACCTGAGCTATCTCAAAAATAACAAAAAATTCCGGGGGCAAAATAACTGATAGCTCTTCAAAAAGGCCCAATGAATCCCAGTATTCAAAAAAATCTAAACTGGGACGTGAAGGCGCCTGTAATGTTGTGATTACCTGTGACATACCATCTACAAAATAGCAAAATAATCTTTTGTTATGCCTTCTTTGAGCTCACGGACTTCTTCAACTGCAGGCTGCAGTTCGGTTAAACTGCGCTTCAAGGTTTCTAAAGTAATCTCGTCATCGCTTGCACGGGAAGGGAATAGTTTCTTTAACAGATTCTTAAGTCCCCGCAATATACCTGATGAAGAAGCAAGCAAGCGTTCTTTCTTTTCAGGATTTTCCATAATTTCCTGAAAAATACGGCGAAGGTTGAGTAAAAATTCAATCTGCTGTATTGCACCGGTTGCATTGAAGTGTACCATGGTCTGCTGATATGCATCTAAAAATACGTCTTTTTCCGATTTATCCTTTGCTTTAACTGAAATAAAACTATTCAATGTACACAGTGCTAAATACATATCCTTAAGGTCATCCATGGTAACCTCAAAACGATTGTTAAGAAGTGCATTGGCTCTGAGGAAATCCTGTAATTTTGCCTGTTTACGCGGACTAATAAAGAATTTATAGTCAGATTTTCGCATATCGCTTACAAACTTGTTGGTAATGACATTTTTCATGAAATAAATGAAATCGGGTATCTCAATCTTAACTTCTTTATTCTTGTTACGGACAATATCCGACAAATAAATAATTTGATTAAAGGGAATTTTTTTATCAGGTTCTATCGCCTTACCCCTGCTGAATGCATAGGTATGGTCAATCAACAATTGCTGGTATACATTATCGTCTTCAGGGATAATTGACTTATAGGTAAATCGGTCTAAAATAGCTTCGGTAACTTCATTCATGCGCATGTAGTTGGCAGTGGCTATAGCGGTGTGTATAGCAACATCAATCTGCTCAGGGCCGTTTATGAATTTTCTTTCGTTTAATACCGATAGCAATGAACGCAACACCACATCACTGGCATCAAAAAATTCATCTAAGAAAACCAAATTTGCTTCAATTATTGAACCGTGAATATTATGCCGTATACGCCCTTTTTTGAATTCTTCAATATTATACGGTCCAAAGTAATTGTCAGGGGTTTGTTCCTTGCTTGCCTGTGAAGCAAAGACTCGCACATTGTCAAATGTGTTAAATATATAATTTGCCAGATACGATTTTGCCATACCTGTTCGCGATAGAAGAAGCATGTGCTCACGTGTCAGTATGGCGTACATTGCCTGTTTGATGATTTCCTCGCGGCCAATTACATTTTTGGCAATACGTTCCATGTGCCATTTCAGATACTGTATGGTGCTTGGAATATCGGTTGCTTCAGCCTCAATTGCTTTGGGCAGTATTTCAGGTTTTTTGCCAGGCAGTTTTTCCATCTGCTGGGTGGTGACATGCTCAGTTTTTACTGTTTGCTTTTCTTCTGGCTGTAAATCCTTTTTTTCTTCATCAGGTGCAATGATAATATATCCTTCCTGATCAAGGAGTGATTCAGCATCATTGAGGTAATTTCGTTGTGCAGGGTTTTGCGATTTCATATAGTCCCCCTTTTAGTCAATAGCTGGAAGTAGTATTTTAAATGAAGTACCCTCACCAGGGGCGCTTTTAACTCCAATTGCTCCGCCATGGTTGTTTATAATTGTATAGGTGACCATTAATCCCAATCCTGTAGATTTTGGACCTTTTGTGGTAAAAAATGGCTGAAATATCTTTGAAAGATTTTCAGGCGGGATGCCAATGCCGGTGTCTTCAATGGTAATGCTGGCAAATTTTTCACCATTCTTCAATACGCTGCCTACATTAATACGGATTTCTCCTTTATTGGGCATTGCTTCTTCAGCATTGCTTATGATATGCAATAAAGCCTGTATAAGCTGGTTTTTTCTGCCTTTGATTTTGGGGCTTTCTTTTGGGTATGCCGTGTTGATAATAAATCCACTTTTTTGCAGACGATTCAGTGTTATCTGAATGGGATGGCTTGTTATCAGTTTATGTACTTCAAATGTTTCAACATCGTCATCGCCAGGTTTTCCTAAATTCAACAGCTGCTCGGTTATCTGACCAATACGGGAAAGCTCATCCTTCATTGATTTGACATAATCGTGAACAGGACTTGTTTCGGGTATATTGTTTTCAATAAAGTTAAGGTCGATAGTTAATAGGTTAATGGGCACTTTAAGTTCATAAGCAACCCCCGCAGCAAGCAATCCCATTGCAGAAAGCTTTTCAGCTCGTTGCATGCGTTTCTGTATCTGTGCTTGTTCAGTTGCGTCTTCAATCATTATTAAGATACTTTTTACCTTTTTATCAAAGTCCAGGATGGGATTAGCCCTAACATTAAGTGTTAATTCTCGGTCCTGGTTGCTAGGCTGGTAGGTAAGATTTTTAATATATACGGGTTTCTTTTGAGTAGCTATCTCTTCTAAATATTTTTTCAAGTCAACGCTGAAACCGGGCATTTCGGTTAAGTTCATGCCCACTCGTGTTTCATCTGGTCCATAACCAATAATACGGCGTAATGCTGGGTTTTCAGTAAGGATAATGCCTGTAGGATCAATGGTAAAGATTCCAATAGGTGAATTGTTTATAATTTCATCATTTAGTGTTGATAGGCGTTTTAATTCTTCAGCCTGCCGTAATTGCTCTTTAATTTTTTCTTCAAGCCTGCGAGAACTTTCTTTAAGCTTTTTCTCCATTAAGTGCATTTCGGTAATATTGCGCAAAATGCCAAAAAGCCCGGTGATGTTGCCTTCATCATCCTTGATAGGTGCAAGATTTGCCATCAGGTATACAGGATTCCCATCCTTGTCAAATGTCTTCATCTTTTCGTTGTGGATTGATTTTCCTTCAAATAATATTTGATTGAATACTGTTGTAGCTCTATCAAGTTCTATGGCAGGTAAGTATAACGAAAAATGCATGCCAATGGCATCTTTTCTGCTTACCGGGAACAAATCTTCCATAGCCCTGTTGCGATAAATCATATTCCCTTCACTGTCCAGTACAAAGATGATGTCATCAGCAGCCTCTACTAATCTTTTGAAATCCACCGGCTCTTCCTGAACTCCTTTTTGAAGCAGATCAATCTTTAATTGAAGCTGCTGTACCAGTTTAATGAGTTCTTCCTGAGAAAGTTGTTGTAATGTTTTGGTATCCATACTTACTTACCTGAACTTGGGATTTTGTGGGCCACTTAATGTGGTAAAGAACCAGACTTCAAGAACCAGGCTGAAAATTGTTCCAATTAGGAAAGCTATAGCAAACGTTGGAAGGTCCATCATTAAAATATACACGCCACCTGCTGCAAACACAGCTAGAAGAATAAGACGCACAATAAAACCACCTGCTGTAATTGACAACAGTACCAGCGTATTGGATTTCATGCCTTTGATAGCTCCTGCTATCCACAGTAATGTAAGAATAAGGCTAAGCAAGCACCCTATTGCAAATCCCTTGCCTGGTGCCACTCCTCCAAAATAATATACAATCGATGAAAGAATAATGCAAAAGATAGTATAAATAAGTATGCTGAGGTATGCTATTTTTACGTTACTCATAGATTGACCTATCCTGTATTAAGCACTATATACAAATTTATAATGTATAATTTTTAGCCGTGACAGGTCAACTAATATTTTTTATGGGCACCTCTAAAAACCACTTTCTTCAGAAATTATTTATATAATAGAAAGTGGTTTTAACCTATAAATTGTGCCCACAAGGGAACATCTGAAAAACATTTTTTTAAGTTCCCTTATTTTAAAAACAGGGGGTGTCCCAAAACAAACAGTGGGACTCGCAATGACGCAGGTACAAAGTCATTGCGAGCGTAGCGAAGCAATCTCAATGCCGCAGAAGACAAGATTGCTTCGTCACTTCGTTCCTCGCAATGACAAGAGGGCAAAAGTCATTGCAAAGAGATGTCTTTTGGGACACTCTCTGTATTGTATTATTACCCTAATTTTGCCAGTAGTGCTTCACTTACTTCTTTTACACCCGGAGTACCGTCAACTTCTATTATTTTAGGTTTACCACCATTTTGCTTTGAAATATCTTTGAAGTATTGAACAGCAGCTAACGTTCCTGTTTTTGTATCATAGTAAATATCATGACGCTTATTTATAGCTGCTTCATCCTGGTCATCAGCACGTGTTGAAAGCTTGCCACCACATACACGGCAAACAAAACCGCCATCTTTTTCTGCTGGCTTGATAGCTTCTATGTATATGTTGTTTGGATGGTTGTTGTCTTTTTCGCACAATCTTCTGCCCATAATGCGTTTTTTTGCACTATCCCTGTCTAGAACTATCTCTATAACATAGTCAAGTGCCATCCCTGCTTCTTTCAATGCTTTATCAAGGGCTTTTGCCTGCTCAACATTACGTGGGAATCCATCTAAAAGCCAGCCTTTTTTGCAGTCAGCTTCCTGTAACCGGTTTAGTATCATTGGGATAGTGATTTCATCAGGAACCAGGTCGCCACGGTCAATATACGCTTTAGCTTTAACACCAAGCTCGGTGCCTTTCTTAATGTTTTCCCTGAAAATAACGCCTGATTCAATGTGCGGAAGATTAAATTTTTTCTGTACAACCGCACCCTGCGTCCCTTTACCGCTGCCGTTTGGGCCAAATATTAATATATTCATGGTACCACCTCTTGGATTAGTATGTGTATAGCTGAAACATTCAGCATAAAAATCATTTCATAGCAACAGTAAAAAACTGTATATAATTGTAAAGTAAGTTTTTATATGGGCGATAGTTCAATAGGTAGCTTTAAGCTATGGAATTTGTGTTACGCTATGTGTTGGAATACTTCAAGGGGTGGTCTCCAATTATTTACCGATAACTATCGCATACCAAATTATTTTGTAATGAATTTTTTATTGAAAATTATTTGTACTACCTATACCATCATCGCACCAACCGAGGTTGCCTTATGGAAATAATCTCGTTTACTGTGGGACGATTGCCACAAACATATTTTGCTAAAGGAGTTATCGCTACATTACCAAAACATGCCAGGCAGTTTGGTAGGCATATATTGCTTGTTACTGGCAGTCAGTCGTTAGAAAAATCAGGTAAACTCAATGATATTGTAATGATGTTAGGCAATGAAGGAATACATATAGAACGAGTGGCTGTTAGCGGCGAGCCATCACCAGAGCTTGTTGATGATGTGGTGAAGAGATTTGCAGGAAAGGGCATTGATGTGGTGGTGTCAATAGGTGGGGGAAGTGTCATTGATGCGGGGAAGGCAATTTCAGCAATGATTCCCGTTGGCAATGGCGTAACTGATTATTTAGAAGTCATTGGCACAAAACAGCATAGTGGCGTAAAGGTTCCTTTCATTGCTGTGCCCACCACTGCAGGTACAGGAAGTGAAGCAACCAAAAATGCTGTGCTCAGTAAAACTGGCAAAAACGGATTTAAGCGCTCATTGAGGCATGACAATTTTGTGCCCACTGTTGCTATCATTGATCCAGAGCTTATGGTTGGGTGTCCTGGTAACGTCACTGCAGCAAGCGGACTTGATGCGCTTACGCAATTGATCGAGTCGTATGTGTCAACACAGGCAAATCCCTTTACCGATGCGCTGGCTGCAAGCGGTATTGCAAAAATTGGGCAAAGTTTATTACCGTTGTGCGTGCACAATGAAGATACGGTGTTCCACCGTGCTAATATGGCTTATGGTGCATATATATCGGGTATAACGCTTGCGCATGCAGGGCTTGGTGTGGTGCATGGGTTGGCTTCACCACTTGGGGCATTGCTTTCCATCCCTCATGGTGTTGCTTGCGGAACACTGCTTGCAGTGTGCACAAAAGCTACAATCAAAAAATTACTAGCCCTGGGCGATAGTTACTATATAAAAAAATATGCTGCTGTAAGTGAGCTTTTAACCGGCTACAAAAGCCCCAGTGATTTTGAAGCGTGCAATACGCTTATTGCCACGTTAGAAGAGTGGGTTGATAGGGTGCATATGCCCCGCCTGTCAGAATACGGTGTGCGAGAAGATGATTTTGCTTCAATAATTAAGGATGGTGGGAATAAAAATAATCCAGCACTACTTGATGAACAGGAGATAATGCTCATATTACAGGAACGGTTATAATGTTTTTTATTTAGATAGAAAGTAATTGTTCAATTTTATTCCACCTTGAAAACAACATATTTATTATGTTCTAATTTATAAATATTTTATTCAAAATATACATCAAGTGTTGTGAGAATTTCCTCTATTTTATCACATGCCAATATTTCTTGCCTCAGTTTGCTTGCACCATGAAATCCTTTCAAGTAATGTACAATGTGCTTGCGCATAAGTATAACACCATACGACCCATAGTGTTCCATCATGAGTTTGTAGTGTAATGCAATTATTTCCCGCTTCTGTTCCCACGATGCACTTTTGCCGCAAAAAATCCACGGATTACCTAATGCAGCGCGTCCAATCATCACTGCGCTACATCCACTGGACTGTAATTTAGTTATAGCATCGTCATAGCTTGCAATATCGCCATTTCCCACAATGGGAACATTTGCGCTATGAGCAATTTCTGCAATTGCTTCCCAGTCCGCTTTACCACTGTAGTACTGATCACGCGTTCTTCCGTGCACTGTAATGAAACGAACTCCAGCTTCCTCAAGGGCCTGGACAACTTCACTGTAATTTTTTGTGCCCTGCGTAAAGCCAAGCCGTATCTTTGCTGAAACTGGCATAGGTACGCTGGACACTACTGCACACGCTATTTTGTACAGCAAATCGACGTTTTTCAACAAACCAGCACCTTTGCCGTTGTTACAAACTTTAGGAGCGCAGCAACCACAGTTAATGTCAATACAATCAGGTCTGAGCGATAGTAACCGGCAAGCGGCTTCCTGCATAATAGCTGGGTCATTGCCAAAAATTTGAATCCCTATTGGCCTTTCGTGTGGAGTAAATGTAAGAAGATCAAGCGTCTTTTTATTTTGACGCACGATACCGTCGGCGCTGATAAGCTCGGTGAATACCATACCAGCACCAAAAGATCGCGCAATGCGCCTGAATGGTGAATCGGTATAGCCTGCCATTGGTGCAAGCAGAATAGGATTGTGTACTGATATGGGGAATTGCATAGGCATTATTACACAATAGCGCAATGATGATGTATAGTACAATAATTATCGCTAAAATGTTTTTTATTTTCACTCTTTGTTTAAAAAAATCAGTCAAGTAGAATATTTTATACTTGCTTTTTGTTACAGTTGTTATAAAAACCATTGAACAAAAGTTAAAACAATTTTTTAAGAGAATTTTTTAAATATGTCTTTACCAAAACTTTCTGAACAGGAAGCTTTACAACCGTATGCCAGCTATTATTACAGGCCACTATCGCCAATACCACCTGAAATAATCCAGAAATTAGAAAAAGGTCCATTAGATAGTAACCATGCGCTTCGTTTTGAAGATATCAATAGGTTATTAGAACCTGGCTATTTAAATGATGAAATTGGATATTGTATCATGCCCGATGGCAGTGGGTTTGCTTCCATGCTTACTATCATGCCAGGGGTAACAGGTACAATGCTTGACTGGTGGTTTGTATGGCACCCACAAGAGCCGTTGCGATATAAAATCTGGTATCCTGGTGCACATATCAGTAACAGCGTGAATAATAGTAAAAGATTAAATGACAAAAGTTTGCCGCTTCATGAGCGAAATTTCCATATAACACATTATCCTGTTGAGAACATTGGGAAAGGGGTTGAGAAACTATCTATTACGTTTGTTCCACCTGAAGAATTTGGGTTTGATGTTAGTCGTTTTTCAGCATCGAGCATTGAAACGGTAATATGTGGTGTGGTTGGGTATCCGGGATTGAACGTGCAGCATACATATATCGTGCATTGTGCCCGCAAAATTAATAGTGGCATTGAACTAAGGAGTAGATTCTGGTTAGGGTATCACATACGGTTTAATACACTATCACCAAAATCAATTATAAATAGAATTGCAAATACATCAATTGTTAAGAAATGTATCATAAGCCAAAAAATTGCAAAGAATATGGCTTACCATTGCGCACAGGAATATCATAATCTGGCGCATCTGTTGCCAGAGCTTTATACAAAATATGGAAAACCTGAGTAGTAACTCTTTTGTTGTCGTTAGGACAAAAAAAGTATATAGTGTAAAGATGTAGTGGACGTTTTTTAGGTGTAAAAAAGGCAAAAGCGGGCAAATAAGAACAAAAATAATACTTCTATGAAAATATATAAAGATGGGAATCATTGCATAAGGTTTTACAGGAAGAACTCAATGGTGCACTTCAAAATTGAAATTGCACTATATTTTTATATAAAAGACTTATTTTGTACTTGATAAATATATATTCTAAAATCTACAATAGCCAAAATCAGAAATAATACTATAGGGGGTTTGGTGCAATGAAGAAATATACAGTACTCTGCTGCATTATCGTACTATGTGCAATGCCATTGTTTGCACAGGATTTTACCATAATACAGACAACTGACCTGCATTCACATTTTTTAGGATTTTCGCCAAACATTGATTATACACCAGATACCATAAACGATGACACTACCGTTGGTGGCTTTGCACGTATTGCTACTGTCATCAATGATATTAAGAAAAGCAGGAGAAATCCTGTATTGTTGCTTGATTCTGGCGATTTTTTGATGGGATCAGTATTTCATCTTTTGTGCCGTGAGGAAGCCTTTGAACTGCGCCTTATGAAAAAAATGGGCTATGATGTCATTACATTGGGTAATCATGAATTTGACCTGTATCCCGATGGCCTGGCACGCATTATACGAGCAGCACAAAAGTACAATGCATTGCCTGCAATTGTTGCAAGTAATATTGTATTCAGTGCCGATAGCAAGGATGATGATAGCTTAGAAAAAGTCTTTGAAGATGAACTGGTCAAACCATACACAGTGATTATCAAAGGAAAGTTAAAGATTGGCTTTTTTGGGCTCATTGGAAAAGATGCTGCTGAAGTTGCACCGTTTGCTGATCCTGTAACCTTTGCCGATCAGGTACAAACAGCAAAACAGATGGTAGATATATTGCGAAACAAAGAAAAAGTAGATGTAGTGATATGCATTTCCCACAGTGGTATACGAAAGTATAAAGATAAAGATGAAATTGACTTAAAACGTTCTGAGGATGTACAGCTGGCTAAAGAAGTCAAAGGAATAGATGTTATTATCAGTGGGCACACTCATGTGAAAGTAAAACAGCCAATTATTATAGGCAAAACAATCATTACACAATCGTATGAGTATGGCAAACAGGTGGCTGTTCTTGACTTAAGTTTTTCAAAAGATGGTGTTGTATTAAAAGACTATACATATATAGACATCAACGATTCCATAAAAGGGGATCCAGCAATAACTGTTCTCATCAATCAGTTTATGCAAAGGATCAATCAACAGGTACTATCGCCGCTAAAACTTAAATGCGATAGTGTGCTTGCCAAAACAAAATTTGATTTAGTCATCAAAGAGGAAGAATCTAACTTAGGCAATCTTATTGCTGATTCAATACGCTGGTATGTTAACAGCGTTGATTCAGATCCAAACGATCCCGACAGCAAGGTAGCAATAGGTGTTATATCAAACGGTGTCATTAGGGATAACATTGTAGTGGGTAAAACAGGCAAGGTGGTGCTGTCTGATGCATTTGCTACAATTCCACTTGGCATTGGCATGGATGAAAAAAAGTCAATGGGATATCCTCTGATAACCTGCTACGTGTATGCTTCGGAAATTAAAAAGGCACTTGAGATTTTGACAAGCATATATCCCCTCAAGGGAAGCGATTATTTTATCCAAGTATCGGGGGTTAAATTTACCTATAATCCCAACCGTATGCTTTTTGACCGAGTAACGGAAATCTGGATTGGCGATGAGCAAAACGGTTATGTGCTCCTTGATTATTCGGATAATAATAAAAAGTTATATCGCATTGCTGCTGATATTTACAATGCTACGTTTTTAAAAATCATTGGCAACTTCACCTGGCACATTCTGGACATTGTACCAAAATGGCGTGATGGGAAACCAATAGAAAAGCTTACCCAGGCACGTGTTGATGCTGACAAACGAAAACCGGGTATACAGGAATTGAAAGAATGGCAGGGTGTTATTGAATATATCCGTAGCTTTAAAGATGAAGATGGCGATGGCACTCCTGGTGTACCTGCACTGTATAAAGACAAACTGGGAAGAATAGTGATTGAGGAAAGCTTAAATCCATATAGCTTGCTCAAGCGTGGTACAAAGGTTACCTGGATTGGATTTTTAATCTTTATTATCGTTGTGGCGATAGTAGCTGTGGTAGTGGTTGTTGTTGTAAGAAGGATGAGAAAGTAGGAGTTTAAGATGGTAACAATATTACATAAGGGTAATAAGAAATGTCTGAGTCAATGCTATCAAAAAGACGGAGGGAATTAAAAAAACGACATTATGAAGAAGCTTTGAGTAAAACAAATGAAGCAGTGATATTGCTTACCAACCTTGGTGCAAAATCTATATATATTTTTGGTTCATTGCTAACGCCTGAACGTTTTGATGAAATGTCGGATGTTGATATATATGTAGAAGGGTTACCTGCTGAAAAGAGGAAAGGTTTATTTACCCGGTTAGAAGAAATTTTTGGTCAGGTTTCTTTTGATGTACTTTTTGATGATGATGCCATACGCCAGGATATTTTGGAGAAAATCAAAAAAGAAGGTAAACAATGGAAGTTCTCATAGCTGATATACAGTCTGATCTGGCATATTTACAGAAAGAAAAGAACAGTATACAAAGGAAATTGAAACGGCTGGATACTGAAAAAGACTTTGAAAATATAGATTCTCATATTAAGGCTATTGCTGGTTCACTGCATTCTATTTATACTGGTTGTGAAAATATCCTTGAAAGGATAGTTCGTGCGGTTGATGGAGATATACCACTGGGTAAGGATTACCATAGCTTGCTTTTGCGAAGAGCAATAACCGCAATAGATTCTGTACGCCCACCCATTATAACTTTAGAAATGTACACAAAATTAGATGAATTACGAGCATATCGCCATAAATTCCGGAATGTATATCTTTACTGTATAACTCCTGCACGAATAATTGAGCTTGCAAATGAAGGTATTGTGATTACTGATAAATTTGTTGAAGAGATTAATGTATTTTGTGATTTTTTAAAAAAATAAAATAACCTGCTAAAAAAAATCAAAAAAATTTTAAATTTTTTCCTCTTTATGCGTTGTATATAGAAAACATGCAAGGAGGAATACTCATGCTTTCACAAGCTTTATCACTTGTAATTCATGGCATTGAAGCGCATTTGATTGATGTGGAGGTGGACATTGTTAAGGGGCTTCCAAACTTTACCATTGTTGGCTTGCCTGATTCCATCATCCGCGAGTCGAAAGACCGCATCCGCTCGGCAATTGAAAATAGTGGTTTTGAATTCCCACCAAAAAATTTTATTGTTAACTTAGCCCCTGCTGGCTATCGCAAGGAAGGTGCTAACTTAGATTTACCCATTGCAGTTTCAATACTCATAGCAACAGGGCAGGTGGACAGTGCCCGTGTTGACATACCCATGGTTGGCGAGCTGTCACTGGATGGAAGGGTGCGTCCCATCAAAGGAATAACATCAATGGCAATAGCATTGTATAGGGCTGGCATCCATGAGTTCATTGTACCGTATGAAAACCGCAATGAAGCAACAGCTATTGAAAGAATAAAAGTATATCCTGTTAAAGATATAGTACAGGCGGTGGAAGCCTGCTGCGGTAGAATGCAGGCCTATACGCATCATGATAGTGGCGATAGTTCCGGAAACGGATACCTTGATATGGCAAGCGTTATGGGTCAGGAATCAGCCAAACGCGCACTGGAGATAGCAGCTGCAGGCAGGCACAATATCCTGATGTATGGGCCTCCTGGCTCAGGGAAGACCATGCTTGCAAAATGCGTACCCGGAATTTTGCCGCCGCTTACCAAAGAACAGGCAATCATGACCACCATGATTCATTCGGTTGGTGGGACGCTTGGACACGGGCAGGGACTTTTGTACACCCCACCATTCAGAGCTCCCCACCATACCAGCTCAGATGCAGCGCTTGTTGGCGGCGGCAAAATTCCCACTGTGGGTGAGGTGTCGCTGGCACATAATGGGGTGCTGTTTTTGGATGAATTTGTGGAATTTCGCAATGATGTAATACAGGCGTTGCGCCAACCGCTTGAGGATTGCCATATTACCATATCACGAGCGCTTGGTACCATGACATTCCCTGCTGATTTTATGCTGGTTGCTTCAAGCAATCCTTGCCAGTGTGGCTATTTGTTTGATCCTGAAATTCCCTGCAAGTGTTCACCCAGCAAAATACGCAACTACTTTAGTAAAATTGCAGGTCCAATACTGGACCGAATAGATATTGAAGTGTTGGTGGGACGAGTGCCCTATAAAGATTTGTTGGGCAAAGGCAATGCCGAAAGTTCACAAGTGGTGCGAAATCGTGTTATAAAAGCGCGTGAGATACAGGCCCTGCGGTTTAAAGGCAGAACAACCACCTGCAATGGGCGCATGACCAGTGATGAGGTAAAAGAGTTTTGTGTAATTAACGCTGAATGTGAGTCAATATTAGAGCTTGCAATAAAGCGCATGAATCTTTCAGCACGAAGTTTTTTCCGTATATTAAAAGTTAGCCGCACCATTGCTGACCTGGACAACTCAGAATCAATAGAAAAGCGCCATATCTTAGAAGCGCTGTCATATAAAAATTTACAGCGGTATTATGACATTTAGTGGAATATTTGGTGATACATGCAATTTTTTATTTGCTGTGTGAACTGGCGGTCGTTATACTGTGTCAAGTTCTGAACTTATTTTAAGGACCTATTTATTTACGGAGGTGTTTTATCTGGGTCATTTATGCTCTGCTCTGTGCGCTCTTTTTAGCCATTGGTGATGTGCTGGTTAAAAGTGCTCCAAAAATTCATCCAGTAACTGTGGCTGCCGGGCGCATATTTTTTTCATTACCAGTTTTGTGGGCGATAGCTCTTATGAAGGGCATCCCTGATGTTAACTGGCGCATTGCCTATGTGTTTATATTTTCACCACCGCTTGAGGTGGTTGCACTGGTATTATATATGCGTGCGTTGCAGATTTCACCAATGTATAGAACTCTGCCGTTTTTAGCGTTCACGCCGCTTTTACTCATCCTTACCTCGTATAGTATGCTTGGTGAGAAGGTTACCCTATGGGGTTTGTCAGGGATAGTATGTGTTGTGGTGGGAACGTATAGCCTGTACTTTAAGCAGGGGCAAAATTTGCTTGAACCGGTTAAAGCAGTTATTTCTGATAAAGGCTCGCTATTTATGCTTGCAGTGGCGTTTTTGTACAGCATAACAGCAAACTTTGGCAAGATGGGCGTAATGTATTCAAGCCCTTCATTTTTTGGTGCGGTGTATTTTACAATTCTTACGGGTATTTTACTTATTTGGTCCATGGTGGTGGATAATGTCAGGAACATATTTACAAAAGATATTATGCTCATAGGTATAACACAGGGGATAATGATAACATTTCATATGGTAGCTTTAGAGATAGCTCCGGTAAGCTATATGATTTCAGTAAAGCGCTCCAGCATGCTATTTGGCATCATCTTTGGTTCCATTTTCTTTGGGGAAAGGAATGTACTGCAACACAGTATTGCTGCACTGGTGATTCTTGCAGGCATTGGGCTTATCAGTGTACTCGGATGATGTGGTAAAAATGATACAGTGATATTAATATTCAACAAAAAAAGGCAGCAATCACTGTAAAAATATAGACAATATTGACAAAAATGTTCAATAAACAGTAACTATCGCCCAAAAATTAAACAAAAGTTTTGGCATAATTCTGGCTTACCGTAAAAGTATGACTAAAAAATTATAAAATTTTGCCGTAAAACCATCAAAAATCCGCATACAATAAAAAATACATACAGGTTTTGGTGAATTGGCACGGCAATTGCTTATATATAAAGCACATACTATTTGAATATAAACGATATGTTTATAGATAAGGAGGACACAATGGGAAATTCTATATGTTCATCATGCATTAACAGAAATATATGTGGCAAGGAGTCATTGGCTCATTGCGAACATTATGATGTTGTATTGACACGTGCCGAAGTGGTTGATCTTTTAAAGAATGCCCGTGAAAAAGATCCAGGTAGATTCCAGACAATATTAAACGGCATCAAGAAAACCTACCATATAAATTTAGCATACTAAAAAATTTTACGGTTATTGTATTGTAATGAGGGCAGGTTTTACGCCTGCCCTTTAACTTTAATGCAGCGTACACAATGGCCTTTCTTTTTTTCTTCTAACCGTATAGGTTGTAGCATACATTCTTCATCACCTAAATAACATCGTGGATGAAATACACATCCCTGTGGTGGTTGTGTAATAATGGGTACATTACCAGGGATGGTATATAATCGTTTTGCTGTTTTATGCAATGATGGAATACAGTTCATAAGCCCATGGGTGTATGGATGTAACGGTTTGTCAAAAATCTCTTTTGTGGGTGCATATTCCACAATCTCACCGGCATACATGATGGCAATATAGTCTGCAGTATTTGCTACTATACCCAGGTCATGGGTAATGAGAAGCATGGACATGTGTTCGGTAGCCTGCAGTGTAAGCAGTAAATCCAGTATCTGCGATTGTATGGTAACATCAAGCGCGGTGGTTGGCTCATCGGCAATTAAAAGGTCAGGATGAGCGGCAAGCGCCATTGCAATCATTACACGTTGACGTAAGCCCCCGGATAATTCGTGGGGGTAAGAATAGTAGCGTTGTGAAGGATTTGGTATCCCGGCTTTTGACAAAAGTTCTATGGTATATTCTTTAGCCTGAGTTGCAGTATATCCTAAATGGAGTTCAACTGCTTCCTGCACCTGATAGCCAATGGTGAACACAGGATTCAGTGATGTCATAGGTTCCTGAAATATCATGGCAATATTTTTCCCGCGGATTGATCTCAATGTATCATCGGGGCAGTGCAAAAGATCAATAGAATTGTAGGTGATAGTTCCTGATTCAATTGTGCCCGGCTTTGGTACTAAATTAAGGATTGAGTAGGCCGTTACCGATTTACCGCAACCTGATTCGCCAACAAGGCCTAATGTCTTGCCTTTAGGTATGGACAGTGATAGATTTCGTACTGCATAGCTTTTGCCATACAGGTTAGTAAATGAAATGGTGAGGTTTTCAATGGTAACTATCGCTTCCATAATTATGTGATATTCCTGCTTCGTTTTGTTAATTCAAAACCTTCATCTTCAAGCATTATATACAGATTGTTCAAATCAGCATTTTCAATTTTGCATTTATATATGGTTGCATCTTTATAAGCAAGTATTTCAGCAATAACAACATCAACAACCTGTAATGTACCAGGTTTAACTTCAACCGCACGTTTTTCATTAATCTGTGTAAACGCAATTCTGGTTATATTGCTGGCATGGAGTGCATTGATAAATTCATGTATGGAATCAAATTTTATTTCACGTTGCATGGTATAACCTAAACTGTTTTAAAAATATCGTGGTACAACGGTAATGTATTGCCCGTCAAAGTCAACGACATAATATCGTATTGCTTTTTTATATTTATTGGTATACGTATTGTCACAGGGAACAGGAATATATTGAATAGTGCCGATAGTTACTGGTTGAGTAAGACCTGTGAAGCCAAAGAAAGCTTTAACAGTATAGTGTGACAGCAGCTCATGTAGTTTTTGGTGGGAATTACTTACAAATTGCTGCTTGATGTGGTGAATATCCGGCAAAAAGTATGAAAAGAAAAATATGTGTGCATGGGAATGCTTTTTTAAGTCTTCTTTCAGCCAGGACAGTTGCCTGTCTGAAATGACAAGCGATGTTTTGCTGGTGCTGTATAATACAATGAAGTGATTGGTGCCATAATTAAAAGAATACCATGCATCCTTCTGAGTAAATTTTGTATAGATAGCTGTTGAATCATTATATGTATCAAGTGGACCGCATGCGGTAAATAGGATGCTGTTAAGTTTCTTTGCAAACTTGTAAAATTGCTGGAATTGTTTTTCAATATCAATTACATTAATACCCATAATAGATGAACCACCATGAATGATGTTGCCACAATGCATGGTAAACACAGGATTTTCTTTATTGATGGATAGCAGTGTGTTTTCCAGCTGAGGATTAAACTCTTCATAGGGCGAATCTGGCGATGTGTTGCCCATAACTACAAAACGTATAGGTTGGGCATATGTAGTTTGCCCGGAACTGCACGAACACTGTATGATTACGAAAACAGTTATTATTAATGAAATAACAGATAATACATTCTTCATATGAGTAATCACCATAATCCAGGTAATATATATCAGGTGT
>JBFLZD010000005.1 GCA_040756435.1 Spirochaetota bacterium
GATGGTATTCCTTAAATACTGGTATTGTTGGTTTTCGTTGTTTTTTCATGCGACAATTTTATGTCGCATTAATTGCTTGTAAATTAATTTTTTTAAAAAAAGAGGTGTCTTTTGGGACACCCCCTATTTTATATTTTGTTCAAATTTCAACATTATAGGAATAATTAATGATAAAAAATCAAAAATTAGAACCAATCAATAAAATCAACTTGTTGTATTTTTTACTATTTATTTGCAAATAATTTATAGATGTTGATAGTATAACAATACCTCTCAATATTATTGTGTTATTTTTTTGGGGTGTCAATTAATATCCCATGCTGTCTTCTGCGTTTTACTGCATTTCTTTCCACAAAAAACTGTTCCCCTGTTAAGGGGTCAGAGCCTGTGTAATACTGTATGGACGAGAGTGTCATGGGCAATGGTATAAATGCCTGGCACTGATACGGCACATAGCCAAATAATGCAGCAATGTCACTGCGCATCCTGTGCACAGAGCTATTAGTACTTCCAGGATGGCAACTCATCAAATACGGCACCAGGTAATACTCCCTGCCTAAGCGTTTGCATGCAGCATTAAAAGCCCCAACAAATTCTTCAAGTGGTATAGCACTTATTTTGCGCATGGCTCTGAGCACTGTTATATCCGTATGTTCGGGAGCAATCTTAAGCTGACCGCTGACAAAATGTTTCACAAGAAATTCCAGGTTTTGTTTAGCGTTGTTTCCCTGCATAAACAGATCATACCGTATACCAGAGCCAACAGAAACCTTCTTCACAGTGGGTAGGGTCAGAGCATCCTCCATAAGACCAAGCCATCTATCTGTTGCAAGCTTTAAGTGTTTGCACACAGCAGGAAACACACAGCTTTCACGGTTACATCCACCTATTGCACATGCAAACCCATACATGTTTGCCGATGGTCCGCCAATATCGCTTATATGCACTTTGCGCCTGGACACAGTAACTATCTCCCGTTTTATTGAATCAGGCGTGCGCCAAACCACCAACTTGCCCTGATGCAGGGTAAGCGAACAAAACGAGCATCCTCCCGCACATCCACGATGCGCATTGATAGAATACTTAATCATTTCATACGCCGGTATAGTTTCTTTGTAGATTGGATGAGGTTTGCGCTCATACGGCAGTTCATAATATGCATCAAGCTCTTTTTGACTTAAAGCAGGCGGTGGCGTATGAATGATGTACCTGCCACCACTTTTCTGTGCTATTACTTTTGTACTGAAATTGCGGTAAAAAATTTTGTACATAGCACGCAATGAATCCATGTTTTCCATTGCATCTTCTTCCGGTGGCAGTTCAACAGCATCATCAGGTTTTTGTTTGGCGATAGTTACTGTGCCAGGAATCCCTTCCAGGCTCTGACCCCCTGCTATGCGCCGTGCTATCTGTACAACCTGATATTCGCCCATGCCATAGACAAGGATATCAGCACGGCTATCTACCAAAATGCTACGGCGCAGTTTGTTCTGAACAAAATCATAATGAAGGAGCCTGCGCATGGATGCTTCAATACCACCAATGACGATGGGGACATCCTTAAAACGCTGTTTTATAAGATTACAGTAGGTAATAACCGCATGAGAAGGTTTTATGCCGCCTTTGCCACCGGGTACATAGGGGTCATCATTTCGTATTTTTTTAAACGCCGTAAAGCGTGAAAGCATTGAATCTATGTTGCCGCTACTTACGCCAAAAAAAAGATTGGGTCTTCCAAATTCTTCTATGGAGGATGGATCTAAAAAGTTGGGCATTGGAATAATCCCAACACTAAAGCCTGCTTTTTCTAAAACACGGCCAATGACAGCAATACCAAATGACGGGTGATCAACATAAGCATCACCCGTCACCAGGATTATATCAACGTTCTTCCAGCCTCGTTTTAAAGCTTCATCTTTTGTTACTGGCAAAAACAATGGTGCATCCTACAACTTTACTTCAATCTTTTCTCCAATATGGTTGCGCTGCTTTATATATTCAAGCTTATTTAACGCATCAACAAATGAAAGGATACCTGCCACCGAAATGTCAATATTAACACCATTGCCAAATACTTTGAGCTGTCGCCCATTTATTTCTTCAACCACTGTTACCGTTACCTCACACAATGCATCTGATCCGCCAGTGATAGCAACTAAATTGAAAGATTCTATCTTTGCCGTAGTACCGGTAATCTTTTTAACAGCATTAATACCGGCATCTACACCACCGTTGCCATGAGCCACATCAAATGTTTCAACACCATCATTGTAGCGGTCTTTAATGGTTACCAGCGTCATTGGTGGCGAATACATACCGGTTGAAATCTGTACATTGGTAACTTTATAGCGCCCCTTCATCTTGTACACTGCTTCGCCTACCAGTACTTCTAAGTCTTCATCAAATATCTGTTTCTTTTTATCAGCAAGCACCTTAAAGAGTTTGAAGAAACGTTCTAATTCCTCATCGGTGAGGTTATAGCCCAAACTGTTCAACCGCGCAATAACTGCATGGCGGCCTGAGTGTTTTCCCAGTACCAGCGTTGATCTGGTAATTCCTACATCTTCAGGTTTCATAATTTCATACGTCATTGCATTTTTCAGTACACCATCCTGATGTATACCTGATTCATGGGCAAATGCATTGGCACCCACAATCGCCTTATTTGGCTGCACCCCAACACCGGTAATATGTGTCAGAAGCTTTGATGTTGACATGATTTGTTTTGAATTGATATCAGTATACACCTGAAATTTTTCACCCCGTGTTTTCAATGCCATTACCAGCTCTTCCATGGCGGTATTGCCTGCACGCTCACCAATACCATTAACAGTACACTCCACCTGCCGTGCACCGGCTTCTATTGCAGCCAGCGCATTTGCTGTGGCAAGCCCTAAGTCATTATGGCAATGCACTGATATAATTGCCTTATCAATATTTGGTACGGTATTGAAAAGAAATTTTATAAACTCATGAAACTCCGATGGGATTGCATATCCCACAGTATCAGGGATGTTCACAGTTGTAGCGCCAGCTTTAATAACTGCTTCCACCATCTGTGCTACATAATTCCAGTCGCTTCGTGTTGCATCCATTGGCGAAAATTCAACATTAGAGGTGTATTTTGCAGCATGCTTTACTGCATCAACAGCTATCGCCAAAACTTCTTCACGAGTCTTTTTAAACTGATACTGAATATGAATATCCGAGCTTGAAATAAAGGTATGAATACGTGGATTTTCCGCATACTGCAATGCATCCCATGCCACATCAATGTCTTTGAAGTTGGCACGCGCAAGCCCTGCCACCTGAACCCCTTTTACTCTTTCGGCAATGCGTTTTACCGCTTCAAAATCACCCGGTGATGAAATGGGAAATCCAGCTTCAATAATATCCACTCCCAATTTTACAAGCTGGTCAGCAAAATGAAGTTTTTCATCAATGTTCATGCTGAAACCCGGCGCCTGTTCACCATCACGCAATGTTGTATCAAATATAAATACTTTATTTTGTTTTGATTTTGTTACTGTCATATCCTTATCTCCTTTACCTGTAGTTGATATCATAATTTAGAGGATAATTTCATGATAATAATTTTTTGTAGTAATCGTTGGGGATTCATCCCTCTACACCTCCAGTGCATATAAAATAAAACCGCCACGGGGTTTCCGTGGCGGCATACAATTTCACTATACCAATACCTCTCACGAAACCCCTGTTGCGGTTTTTCCCAATAGTAGTAGTCCTAAAAGGTTAGCTATGTTATAAAGGGTTCGTGAAATCATAGTAGATGTCATAATAGTAAATACACCAGTTTTGAATTCCAATTAATCACACAATGCATAATTGTCAATATATTTTAATTATTACATAATAAAATTTTACTCACTTATTACGTTTCGGTAAAATCCAGGTAAATGAATACACTTTTATTGTACTTCTATACCGTTTCACCTGTATCTTTTCACTGATAAACAATCTATTTATAAACCTGTTTGCGTTTAACTAAATTTTTATAAATAATTTAACACTTGCCATTATTGCCACAATACTATAGACTCCATTTCCAGCAGGTTATACTATTCATACTATGGGAGCACATACTTTATGAAAAAAGCCAACTCCTTCATTCAGCAGTTTTTGGCAATGGAATCTGCAAGTGGAATTTTGATGATCATTGCCACCATACTGGCTATGATTATTGCCAATTCACCTTTCAAGCTGTTATACACCATGATGCTTGAGCTTCGTTTTGCAGTGTCAATTGGTACTTTTGCAATCGATAAACCTCTTTTGCTCTGGATTAATGATGGGCTCATGGCAATATTTTTCTTCATGATTGGCCTTGAACTTAAAAGAGAACTTATTGAAGGGGAACTATCGAACATAAAAAAAGTAGCAATGCCAGCTATTGGCGCAGCTGGAGGCATGATCCTTCCTGCTCTTATCTATGCAGCATTTAATTACAATGACGCGCAAGCGTTAAAAGGTTGGGCAATACCTGCAGCCACCGATATTGCATTCTCGTTAGGTATTCTTTCATTACTGGGCAACCGTGTTCCACTAAGTATCAAGATATTTTTAACTTCGCTTGCTATCTTTGATGATCTGGGTGCTATCATTATCATTGCATTTTTTTATACTGCAAATCTTTCTTTTACCGCCCTTGCTGTATCGCTTCTTTGTATTCCGGTATTATTGTTCATCAACAAAAAAGGCATTACCTCAAAAAGCATATATGGTATCATAGGAATAGTAATGTGGGCAGCCATGCTAAAATCAGGTGTTCATGCAACACTGGCAGGTGTTATACTGGCATTATGTATCCCTTTAACATCAGAAGATGGAACTTCACCACTGAGAGAATTTGAACATGATGTACATCATGCTGTAGCTTTTATTATATTACCACTATTTGCATTTGCCAATACTGGAATTGATTTTAGTGGGATGACAGCTCTCAAGCTTTTTCATGGGGTGCCCATTGGCATTGCAGCAGGTCTTTTTATTGGCAAACAGGCAGGCATATTTATGTTTTGCTACACTGCATGGAAACTTGGTATAGCATCGCTGCCATCTCAAACCAACTGGAAGATGCTGTATGGCACTGCACTACTATGTGGTATAGGTTTCACCATGAGTCTTTTTATTGGCTCACTGGCTTTTGAAGAAACTGGTAGCAATCTTTTATTTGATGAACGCGTCGGGATCCTGGCAGGGTCACTGCTGTCAGGGATTTTTGGGTATTTTGTGTTACATAGAACACTTCCTGAAAGGCAAGTGTAAAAATTCATTGCAAAGATTTCCAACTATATTGTGAAGGCAGAGCACTCTATTTTTTAAAATTAAGATTGCCACACCCCAATTTCATCAGGACTGGTAATGACATCATGAGCTAATTTTTATTAGTTTAGCTGGTAACTTTTACATTCAGGAGCAACCCGCTAAATACTACATTATTACCAGGTAAAGCTATCAATAATTTTTTTCTTAAAAACTCTCTGAAAATCCTTTCTTAAATTATTGACAATGTATGCATTTTCGTAATTATATTAGATCCATGGAAATTTCAGCAAAATCATTTATAGCCAATCCTGAAGAATGCCCCTATCTTCATAATAAAACAAAGACATACCGCTATTCCGTACTGTATAACCTCTCGCCTGAAGAACACAACACACTTTTAGCACAGGGATGGCGACATTTTGGCTATACATTTTTTCAGCCAGCCTGCTATTCATGTATGCTCTGCATCCCGGTCAGGATTAAAACATTTGATTTTAAGCCCACAAAAAGTCAGCGCAGGACTTTACGCAAAAATGTAAACACACGTGCCTGCATCAATGAACTAACCCTTACACGGAAAATTTACAGCATATATGAAGACCATTCCATATCCCGTTTTAAAGAGCTGCCATCACTGCAATTTTTATTGTCAAATGTACTTGATGTATGTTCTAACACCTACCAGATAGAATACTATTGCAGGTCACAATTGTTTGCTGTCGACTACATCGATGAAACACATGAAGCATTAAGTTCCATTTACTGCATCTATCACTCAGATTTTGCTTACTTAAGTCCAGGAATTTACAGTATCCTCTATGCCATTGAATTAGCCCATCAAAAAGGGCTTCCCTACCTATACTTAGGCTACTATGTTCCTGGCTGCAAGGTTATGGAATATAAAATATCTTTTCATCCCTATCAATGGTTTAACTGGGAAAAACAACAGTGGTGCGATGAGCCAGTTACTCTTTAGAACTATCGCTCAAGTAATGCTGTATCAATGATGTTTGTCACATGCTCATCAATATAACTGTACGTCAAATCAGTAGGTTGTGCTTCTGGAAAAACATTTTTAAACACACCATTAGCCTGCGCATGGATAAAGCTATATGCACTATCAGAATAATCGTGTGAACTTTGCCATAATGCAACCCCCACCACAAGTAGTACTACTGCAGCAATAGACCCAAAGGAAATATACAATCTATTTCGTTTTTTTACGCGTGCTACTACCACTGCAGCAATTTTTTCATCCCACGCGTTACTTTCCAATCGCTCGTTGATTGCTCTATCAAAATGTGTAGTATTCATACTTCCTCCTGTAACAACTTATAAAGAATCAGTTTGCCTCGGGATAAGCGCGATTTTACCGTACCTTTGGGAATACCAAGCTTACCTGCAATCTGTGTTTCATCATTGCCCAGGGCTTTCAGTTTTATAACATCTTTATACTTTTCAGGGAGCTTTTCAATAACAGGCATGAGCGATAGTTCATCGTAGTGAATCTCAGGAGGATAATAATCTATACTATGTGAAAGCCTTTGAAGTTTTTGCTCCTGTCGCAGTAGCTTCTTGTTCATACGTTTTGCCTCATTTGCCGCTATGCGATACAGCCACGTCTCAAGTGATGACTTTTCCTTGAATTTTCCTGCAACTAAACTTCGGTAAGCCCGTATATACGTTTCCTGGACTACATCATCAATTGCCTCATAAAACTGTGCTGCAAGATGCCTGTGAACAGCTTGCAGCACAACTGCCTTTGTTTGACCAACAATTATTGCAAATTCTTTTTCGTTCATGGTGCACGCTTCACCGCTTACATCATTGGTTCGTCAAATCCCATTGGGCCATGTGGGCGCATCTTTTCCATTCTTTGCATTTCCATCTGCTTGTATGCTTTGAGCTTTTTTAACTGGTCTTTGTTGAGCTGTTTTTCAATATCCATAACATGCTGTATTCTTAGTATATGAAGCTCAATCCGTAAATCGCCTATCTCTTTCAGTTTAGCTCGCACTGCATTAATGTCAACTTCATCTTCAAGTAAAAGCTTTTTTAATTGTACCATTTTTGGAGCTAATTTTTCCCGTATATCAAGCATACGCTTTTCATACAGATTATTGATTTCAACTATCTTATCAACCTGTGCATCGGAAAGCCCCAATTCCTGCTTAAGCCGCTCTACATCGCCAAAGATTGGACCCTTTTTCATGGGCATATCACAACATTGCCCTTTCCCTTTTGGCCCTTGTGCAAATGCAACCGTTGTAACAAGTGTCAGAGCCAGAGCATACATAAAAACTTTTTTCATACTAATCCCCCTTCAAGTATAGTAGCTTCTCAAATTTTGACCATTAGACCCTTATTTAAAACATTTAGTTCCATTTTTTCTTTGGTAGATAAATAAAATTTCATTGACTTTTTTACATTATATAATTAGTTTACTATCAAACTAATTTAGTTTTGTACAAAACTATATGAAAATCACCAGCCAAAATTTTATATATTCTTTATCACGGATCAGACACCTGGCACATACATTTTTAACTGAAGAGTTAAAAAAAGTTTCAATTACCGATATACCACCTTCATTTGGCGACGTATTTGTTATCGTAACCTTTAAAGGCCCCCTCTCATTAAAGGACATCTCATCATATACCTATAAAGATAAATCAACAATCACGCTTATTGTAAAACATATGGAAAAACATGGCTATTTTAAACGCATTGTCAATCCACAGGATAAACGAAGTTTTCTAATTGCCCCTACAAATAAATCTCTGGCTTTAAAAAAATCTTTTAAAACTATCTCTGAAAAAATGAATAAAAAGCTTTTCTATAATTTATCAGAGCAAGAACAACAACATCTTTTTATACTCTTAGAAAAGGTTATGGCAAATATTAAGTAGCATGTAATCAATCACGGAAGGAGTTATTCATATCTCTGCTGATGGTTCTCATAATGAATGGAAATTATAGGTAACACATGGTATTCTGAATGTATTTTAAGAATCTTTTTCTGACAGTATATGCCTAAAACATTCTGGCTCCTGTGAAAGTGAAGATATAGACTTGCTATTTATATTTTTAAGGAGGTTCCATATGGATAGTTATGAAACATTACAGCAGATACTTGACTCACACCCATCCACCGCTCCAAAAACCAAAACATTTATGGAAATTTTACACATATTGTTTACACCGCAGGAAGCTCAACTTGCAACGTATATGAGTTTTAAAGGTAAAACCGTGAAAGATATTGCAGCAGCTTCGCATATGGACATGGAATTAGCACGCCAGATACTGGAACAGATGGCAAATAAAGCCATTATTTACACTGCAAAAAAGGATAACGAAATACTCTATGGGCTTGTTCCAACCATACCAGGATTATTTGAATTTCCTTTTATGAAAGGCATGACAACCGAAACGCATAAAAAGCTTGCACAGCTGTGGGAAAAGTACCATCATGAAGCATTAGGTAATTCATTCAGTGGCAATCCCACACCGCTCATGCGAGTATTGCCCGTTGATACTGCTATAGAACCTGGCATTGTTATTCATCCCTTTGAAGAAGCACGAAAACTCATTGAAAAAGCTCATTATATTGCTCTTACCAACTGTGCATGTCGTGTAAGTGTCCATAAATGTGATAAACCACTTGATGTGTGCATGATATTTGATGGCGCTGCTGAATTCCTTGTTGACCGAGGATATGCCTGGAAGGCAAGTGTTGACCAAACAATCAATGCATTAATGAAAAGCGAGAAAGCCGGGCTGGTTCATACCAGTAATAACAGCAAAGACCGAGCCACAGTTATTTGCAATTGCTGTCCATGTTGCTGTACTGTGCTTAGAGGAAGAACTCAAGCTGGGAATATCAATGCATTCAGCACAAGCCGCTTTGAAGCAAAAATTGATATAAACAATTGCTCTGGCTGTGAAGCATGTGCAAATGGCCGATGCCCAATGAATGCTATAAGCATGGATAATGGTATGGCTTCCGTAGATGCATCACAATGTATTGGATGTGGCCTTTGTGCAAGTGTCTGCACTTCACATGCAATTACATTAATTGAAAGAACATCAACACCTGATATACCAGCTACCGTAACAGAGATGGGAATTAAAGTAGCACAGGAAAAAGGAAGATTGGATAGATTTATTGAAGTTATGAAGAAATAACATAATGCATGTAAACTCTGCTCCTTGACGTCAACAGAGTTTACATGCACTTTGCTTTCAATTACATTCCTAACATTGCCTTCTTGAGGCTTTCCTGAACTGGCTTTGGTCCAAGCCATATTGCAAACAATGCTTTCTTAAGATCAAGCCCTGCAACAGAACCCAATGTGGTTGTTTTCTTTGTTTCTGTTTTAGTAAACACTGCTGTAATTCCTGCTTTGGGGTCATATCCCAACTGGATTACATCACCTTTCTTGAATTCAACAGCATCAAAAAGCTTTAAGAAAGCGTCCTGTTTGGCAGTTGCATACCCACTTGATGCAGCCTGTGCAAAACCCTCTTTGGTTGCTTCTAAAAATCTTTCTTTGTTTAACAATACCGAATCTATAACCAGTACTACTGCCATTGGCTCATCAGCTTCAACAATGGCTTTTGCATCAGCTGTTTTAAGGCTTTCAGGTACCCAAAGTGTTGCATAATACACAGTACCTAATATCCCTTTTGTTCTTTTGCCAGTACCTTTTTTTACCAGCTCCTTGCCTCCAATACTCAGCGAAAAAACATCTGACATCATGCAAACGGCAACCAGTAATGCTATAACAACTACCACACTTTTACGCATATTAACCTCCTTGTGTTATTATAATTTTTTTAATATAGTTAGTTAATGGTTATATAGTAACTATAGTCTATTTATACAATAGTCAATTAAAAAATTTTCTGTTCTAGTATAATCGATAATGTATCCATAACATCAAAAAAATCATCCCATTCATAGTATTCTTTATCTTTTGGTAAAAACTTTTTTAAAAGGCCCCGGGCAAACACTATATCAGCATACTTTGCCATCTCAATATCAGTAGGACCATCACCAATAGCTATTTTGCACGGGTGGCGATAGTTACTCATAATGGCAGCCTTTGCCACCAGTTCACCTTCATGCTCATACTCAGAATATACTTTGAGATACTCACCGCTTGCATCAATCTTTGCTGCATAGACTGCGGTTACGTATTCTTTCAGATTGCCTAACTTTCGCACCACGCTATCGTATAATCCGCCAGATATAATAATAACAGGGATGGATCTATTATTGCAATATTCCAGAAACTCTCCAAATCCCGGCCGTATTTCTTTATCATCGATGTATGCCAGCATATCTTTATATAATGAAGAGGGTAAAGATTCAAGTAACTGTCGCACACCCTGTCTGATGGTAAGCTCTTTATTCCACATCTTTCTGCCAATTTCATCAAATAAATCCGGAGCAAAGGTTTTACACATTCCCACAAATGTCTCAACGGTAGTTATAGTGCCATCAAAGTCACAGAATATGCTGTATGTAGTATTGTTTTGTTGCATTATATAATAGTTTTGAAAATAAGTTAGATATTAATCCAATGAACTATCGCCCTGCGATTTTTCTAAAAGCGCTGTTGCATTGTTCAAAATGCTTCGGGAAGTATGCGCAAGCTGCTGGATTTCATCAACCATCTGAGAAACAACCTCATTCATATGTTCAATGGCTTTTGCGCTTGCTTCAATTGCTGCTTTTTGCTCTTCAGTACCAGCACCAATATTTTTTGCCAATTCAACGTTTTTTTCCATCTGGTCAATGATATTTTTTATGTACCGCTCTTCAACAGTTACACTATCCTGCAGTATTTTAATCTTTGATGAGCTTTCGGCCATACGAGCAATCAGATCCTTTAACATCTCAGCAGTAGTCCTGATAACTTCCACACCAGTTTCAGTAGTTTTTGTGCTCTGTATCAGCACCTTTTCAATATCTTTGATACTCTCAGATGTTTGAAAGGCCAGTTTGCCAATTTCATCCGCTACCACTGCAAATCCCCTACCATACTCGCCTGCACGCGCAGCCTCAATGCTAGCGTTAAGTGATAGTAAATTTATTTTATCAGCAATATCAACTATTACGTTAATAGTGTCACCAATTTTCTGACTTTGCTCACGTATCTGATTGATGGTTGCCTCCACCTCTTTGATTCTTTCGTTAGCATTGCCTGTACGCGCAACAACATTTTCAACTTCCTGAATTGTTTTATCTAAATTTTGCCGTGTTTCGTTTTTTATAACTTTGAACTCGCTAACAATGGTTTCCATCATCTCATTGCCACCCACCTGCTCTTCGGAAATGCGTGCAATGCTTTCCGCTGAACCCAGCAGTTCTTCCAGTGTTGCGGATATTTCTTCAAAGGTTGAAGCCTGATTCTGCATCTTTTCGTTAAATTTTACAGTGAGTATGTCCTGCTGTTTAACCTGTTCCAGTAAATCTGCTACCTTTTCTTTGATAGTTTCGTTGAGTTGTCGTTGTACATCCGATTGTTCCTGAATAATAGATAGTTGTTTGGTGGAGCGGTCATCATACTGCTGAACTACTTTTATATTCCGTGAAGCTAATATACCAAATACAGCAGTAATCATGATAAAGAAAATCTCGCGAAATATTATAAAACCGTGGACCGGCTTGCCATCAAGTGTTGCATCCCAGTGTATGACTGCTCCATGAGCTATCGCCACTAATACAAACGCAGTCCATGTTACTACCGTATAGCCAGTGTAAAAGGCCATAAGCCGCCGATTGAAGTATAGTTGCAGCATTACCAGTAATATAACCATAAGAACTGAGCTATTATACGACTCAAGCGCAAATGTCCAGTCATACTTTTGTGCATAGGCAAACTTGGCTGCTAAGGGTATATTAACACTGATAAATCCCAGAATCCATTCAAAAACGCCAGTTGATTTTAGTAATTTTTTTCTTTTATAGATGAAATATGCCAGTAATATACAAATGGTACTGATAAACGATAGCCGTAAAATTTCCAGAATATCAACTTTCCCCAATATCTGGAATATATGGGCAATGACCGCTATTATTATAAATAGTATAATATATGTTCCACTTGATTTTATTTCCAGAACCTGTCGTGCTGTATATTTTGTTTCCATAGGAACCTCACAAAATGTTATTCAAAGGCTCTAAGTACTTATAGTATACAATGTAAGCAGCAACATCAACAATAATACTATGTTAGTAACAATAAATTGCTATAAAAAAATAATAATCCTATCAGTACAAATTAGCATAATCATATTTTACATTATATATAGTATAGCTCATACCGTCTATTTATCCTTATGGGCATCTAAAAAAACTACTTATTTCCGAAATAATTCACATAATAGAAAGCAGTTTTAACCTATATATAGTCCCACAAGGGAACATCCTATCGTAATATCCACATGTACGGTGCAAGGAAAAATATGATATACACTCCATTTGCCTTTAGAGGTGGGATGATGTTGCATTGTTGGCCTTAAAAAAGTTAAGGGATAAATACTGAAAATTTTTTATAAAAACATTTGCATTTTTATATTACCTATAACCCACTATTAGCAAATATTCAAAATGATTATTCCTTAAAAGTATTCCATCCTCTCCATGGTTGGAATATGAATGAAATTTTATTTATCAATTAAGGCAGTCCTGGCATGAATACTATTAACATTGCAACATTAAACAAAAAACGCTATCTGCATGTATTACTCCCTCTTTTTGCTGGTTCAATTATTGCATATTTAGATAGAGTTAATATAGCATACGCAGCTCTTACCATGAATACGGATTTAGGTTTCTCTGCCGAAATATTTGGCATAGGTGCCGGCATTTTTTTTGTGGGCTATATACTCTTTGAAATTCCCGGGGCAATCATTGCTGAAAAGTGGAATCCCAAAGGGTGGCTCATGCGTATCATGATTACCTGGGGAATAGTATCTTTTTTCATGGCATTTATCACCAAACCATGGCATTTTTATCTGTTGCGCTTTTTACTGGGCAGTGCTGAGGCAAGCTTTTACCCGGTATTATATGCAAGCATGATACCTCGCTGGTTTACACCAGAAGAGCGCCCTAAAGCCATTGCCCTTATGCTTACATCACTTCAGGTTTCAGCAATAATTGGATCTCCTCTTGCAGGGCTTTTACTGGATATATCAGCGTTTGGCCTTAAAGGCTGGCAACTTTTATTTATATGCGAAGCAATACCAGCACTGTTATTTGGAATACTTCTATACTTTATTCTTTCAAATGACCCACAGCAGGTCAGCTGGCTCACTGATGCTGAAAAGAAGTATTTGAAGGATGAGCTATCGCATGAGCAAACACAAAAAGGGCAGCATTACACAGTATGGCAGGCACTCAAAGATAAAGAAGTATTGAAGCTTGCACTCATCTATTTTCTATGGATAACCGGCTTCTGGGGTTTCAATTACTGGATGCCAACAGTCATTAAGGAGTTATCCGGCTGGTCAAATATTGCCATTGGCCTTCTTTTTGCCATTCCCATGACATTGTCTCTTATTGTCATGGTGTATATTGGTCACTCATCCTCAAAAACTGGTGAAAAGCGCCTCCATGGCGCAGTTCCGCTTGGCATTGCTGCTATAGGACTGGGTGCTGGTGTTTTTATCAAAGACCCAGCAATTAACATGATTTTTGTATCCTTAGCAGCAATTGGTGTTTTTGGTCCTTTTGGAGTATGGTGGTCATACCCAACAACATTTCTGTCCGGGGCAGCAGCTGCCGGAGCTATTGGCCTTATCAATTCATCCGGAAATATTGGTGGGTATGTTGGCCCTTATCTTATAGGCATTATTAAGGATATTACCAACTCATTTGAAATATCATTTGTTATCCTTGCATGTATGGTGCTGACATCTGGCATCATGATGCTCACACTGAAAAAGAAGGTGTAACCATGAAAGGTTTTGTGCAATGCTATACCGGCAATGGAAAAGGAAAGACAACTGCGGCAATAGGGCTTGCTATCCGGGCAGCTGGCTGGGGCAAGCATTCAATTATCATTCAATTTTTAAAGGGGCAAAAGTCCGGTGAACAGATAGCACTTAAGCGATTTAACGATTTAATAACAATTGAAACATACGGTACCAAAAACTTTTATATTCCCGGCAACAATGATGCTGAATATAAAGCATTAGCACACAAAGCATACAACCGCTGTATGGAAGTTTGTGGCGATAGTTTTTACGAGATAATTATCTGTGATGAAATACTGACAGCGCTCCATTTCAAGCTAATTACCATGAAAGATATCATTGCATTGATAAAAACCAGGCGAAATGATGCAGAATTAATACTAACCGGTAGAGGGCTTCCCAAAAAACTGCATCCATACTGTGACCTTATAACTGAGATGAAAGATATCAAACATTATTATGAGAAGGGAGTTAATGCACGAAAAGGAATAGAATGGTGAGTATATAATCTAACGGCGAAGTTTAAGCTTCGCCGTTAGATTTTTGTTTCTTTTACTTGCCCTGAAGTTTCTTTGCATCATTGATGAGTGTATCAACAACAGTTGGATCTGCCAGTGTTGAAGTGTCACCCATACCTGATTTATCAAATTCTCCTGCTGCAATCTTCTTTAAGATTCGGCGCATTATCTTACCTGAACGGGTCTTGGGAAGTGCATCTGCCCACTGTATCATTTCAGGAGTTGCAATTGGTCCAATCTCCTTACGAACGTGAGCAACAAGCTCTTTTTTAAGCTCATCAGATTTTTCCACACCAGTCTTAAGAGTTACGAATGCATAGATTGACTGACCTTTAATTTCATGTGGGTAGCCAACAACAGCAGATTCAGCTACTTTTGGATGAGCTACAAGAGCTGATTCAATTTCAGCAGTTCCCATACGGTGGCCGGATACGTTGATAACGTCGTCAACACGGCCAGTGATCTGGTAGTAACCATCTTTATCACGTTTACAGCCGTCACCGGTGAAGTACTTGCCAGGGAACTGTGTAAAGTAGGTATTGAAGAATCTTTCTGGATCCCCGTATACACCTCGCATCTGGCCTGGCCATGATCGCTTGATGCACAGGTTGCCTGTGCATACACCTTCAAGTTCAGTGCCATTATCATCAACAATACATGGTTCAACGCCAAAGAATGGAACAGTAGCCATAGCTGGCTTAATGTCAATTGCACCTGGTAGTGGAGTAATGAGGATTCCACCAGTTTCTGTCTGCCACCATGTATCAACTATTGGACACTCACCCCTGCCTATCTTATGATAGTACCAGTTCCATGCTTCTGGATTCAACGGTTCACCAACTGAACCAAGCAGCTGTATTGATGAAATGTCATGCTTTTCAACCCAGCTGTCGCCTTCTTTTGCCAGTGCACGGATAGCTGTTGGAGCTGTGTAGAAAATATTAACTTTATATTTTTCAACGATTGCCCAGAATCTTCCAAAGTCCGGGTATGTTGGAACACCTTCAAACATAATAGTGGTTGCACCATTTGCAAGTGGTCCATATACAATGTAAGAGTGACCGGTTACCCACCCAATGTCAGCAGTACACCAGTAGATGTCACCATCATGGTAGTCAAAAATCATCTTGTGTGTAAATGCAACATAGGTTAAATATCCACCGGTTGTATGCATAACACCTTTTGGTTTTCCGGTTGATCCAGAAGTATACAGAATGAATAGTGGGTCTTCAGCATCCATTTCTTCTGGTGGGCAATTGGCATCAACCTTTGCCATTTCTTCTTCATACCACTTATCCATTTTGTCATTCCAGTTAACCTGGATCTTATCGCCAACCCGTTTTACAACGATGTGCAGGCGAACAGTTGGACATTCAGCAATAGCTTTATCAGCATTGTCTTTCTGTGGAACAGCCTTTGCCCCACGGAATGTACCGTCGCAGGACACTACAACTTCTGATTTACAGTCCTGAATTCGGTCACGAAGCGCTTCAGCAGAGAAACCACCAAATACTACCGAGTGGATAGCACCAATTCGTGTACATGCCAAAATACCAATAGCAAGCTCAGGAATCATAGGAAGGAAGAATGTAACGCGGTCGCCTTTTTTTACACCATTCTTCTTCAATACATTGGCAAACTTACATACCTGCTCGTGCAGTTCTTTGTAGGTGAACTTTTTGTCTTCAGTGGGCTCATTGCCTTCCCAGATCAGCGCAACCTGGTTGCCGCGTTTTTCCAGATGTCTGTCAAGACAGTTGTAGGATACGTTTAACTTTCCATTGACAAACCAACGTACCCACAGATCCTTAGCGGTAGTTCCATAGTTGCAATCCATTACCTTGTCCCATTTCTTGAACCAGGTAACATACTCTTCGGCAATTTTTCCCCAGAAGCCTTCTGGATTTGCCAGTGATTCTTTCCACATCTTTTCGTACTCTTCCCGGCTCTTTATATACGCTTTCTTGCGGAATTTCTCAGGAACCGGGTAAATCTCTTTTAATGTAACTTCTGCCATCTATTACCTCCGATGTTTATATTATAGTATGAGTATTATGGGCACCGCTATATTGCGGTGTAACCCCTACGCATTCTTAAATTGTTCTTTCAAATATGAAGCAATCATTGAATCATAGTTTGATGTCAACTCAAAAACCTTAATTGCCAATCTGAAATTTGTCTTTTCTGAAACAGCACCATTATTTGCTTCCATGTCTTTAAGCACAGCTTCATAATCAGATGGGTCCACGATAACGGTAACATATTTATAATTTTTTGCTGATGAGCGCAGCATTGCCGGGCCGCCAATATCTATATTTTCTATGGCTTCTTCCAGCGTACACCCTTTTGCCACTGTCTGCTTAAATGGATATAAATTGATGACAACCATGTCAATGGGAATAATACCATGTTTCTGCATTGCAGCAATATGTTCAGGATTATCACGCAATCCTAAAAGTGCTCCATGTATCTTTGGATGCAATGTTTTAACCCTGCCATCCATCATTTCAGGAAAACCAGTGTAGTCTGAAACTTCTGTAACAGCAATACCAGAATCGCGTAACAGTTTTGCTGTGCCTCCGGTAGATAAAATATCAACTCCAAACTCTTTAAGCTTTGATGCAAACGGTACTATTCCTGATTTATCTGATAAACTTATAAGCGCTCGTTTAATTACTGACATTTTAACCTTATTTAACTATTTTAATTATACTAAAATTCGTTTTTATTATCATACTACGGTTATGACCATTTGAATAAGCACCTAAAAAAATACAAGCATTTTTTAAATCTGAACAAAATGACTGTATTTTAACAATAATCCAGACAACGAATAGCATATTTTTGTGAATGTTATTACCATGATAACCATCAATTCTTCATCATTATTGATATATTTATAATAGTTAATATGATACAATGAAACTAAACATCGGATTATCCGTATTGCACTTTTCACTACACTATACTGCTCTGACCCCAACAACCAGGAATTCTGTCATATCCCCAGCATTCTTCGCGTGAACCCCTATATTTTCTTATGCAGAGACACAGCAAACACAGGATTTGATATAGTGCTCTGACCCCATTTCCCACACGTATGGTTTTTACCGGTAACTATCGCTCATAATTTAAAAAAATTACTTACTCCAAAAAATTTTTATTGTCATTGAGAATAAATTATAGTATTTTTATACTAAAATAGTATAAAAGTATAAAACTATGATTAAACGAAAACAACAACAGATTTTAACCACAGCCGAAGCAATGTTTAACCGTTTTGGCATAAAAAAAACAGCGGTTGATGACATAGCCCGCGATGCCAGGGTTGCCAAAGCCACTATCTATAATTATTTTGGCAACAAAGAAGGTTTGCTTAAGGCCTTAATTACACAAAAAATACAGCAATTTGAATCGCGTTTACTGAAAACTGCTGAAACAGCCATAAATCCTGTAGATGTAATCAAATCATTAATCCAGGAGCACATACGCCTTTTTATCACCAACCCTTTCATTAACGACCCCGCGCTGCAGGATAACGAATTAAAAGAAGAACTCAGTCAAAAGGAAGAACATCTTTTACAAAAAATAGTACAGCAGGCATCCGTAAAAGGATTATTAAAAAGCGGCGATAGTAACCAGATAATTCATACACTGCTACTACTACTCAAAGGCATGGAATCATCCATTAAAAACATCTCGTTTTCAATGGATTCATTGAATAACAGCATCAATTTTATTTCAGAGACATTCTTTAAAAATAAGGCAAAGGAGGAACATAATGGCACAGCTTAATGTGATGCTGTTTGAATTCATTGTTTTTTCGGTTGCAGGATGGATGCTTGAGGTTGTTTACCGCTCACTAACCAATAAACGTTTTGTAAATCCTGGCTTTTTAACAGGGCCATACCTGCCTATCTATGGCACCGGCGCTCTTGTTATTACCTCTATTGCGTATGCCACCACACATCTTCCCGTACTCTATAAATTTGCCATTTATTTCATAGCATTAAGCCTGCTTGAATACGTAACCGGTGCTATCCTGTATATAATAACTGGCAAACGATACTGGGATTACACCGATGAACCCCTGAATATACAGGGACATGTATGCTTACCATTTTCGGTTATATGGGGTATGTTAGCGTTAGCATTTGAATTTGCTATTTTGCCCCTGTTTAGCTATTTTGTTGCTTCACTGAATACGGTTATCATTAATACAGCAATAAGCTTTGGCATAACACTCATGATTATTGATTATATGGTAACTCATACTATTGTACAAAAATTACTCCATGCACGATTGCCTGTTTTTAATCCCATCCAGTATAGGTTGGGACTTATTAAACTTCAGAATGATGCTCTCATCTCATTGCGCGGTTTTGTGGATACGGCTCTTTCATACAGAAAAAAATTTTCTATTATAAAACCTCTACAAGCAAATAAAATTATGAGATTATTCAAAAAGAGATATACTGCACTAATCAGCACCATTCGTAATAAAAACGAAAAACACAACTGATACTTGCATACAGGAGAATTATGGAAAATAAAAGGTTGTTCTTGCTACCATTTATACAGGATATACTTCACAATGAGGATTTTCAATCCCTGCAGCATTACACCCATCATGGGACAATATCATGCTATCATCACACGCTGGAAGTAGCATGGTTAGCGTATAGATTAGCTGTAGCTTTAAAACTTGACTACGTTGCAACAACACGCGGTGCATTGCTGCATGATTTCTTCATGTACAATTGGCGAACGGGTGGCCCCAGGCTCCATGGATTCAGGCACCCGCGCATTGCACTCAACAATGCATCAAACCATTTTGTGCTGGGCCCAAAGGAAAAAGACAGTATACTGCGACACATGTGGCCCCTTACACCACTTCCACCCCGCTATCCTGAATCATGGATAGTAATGGTAGCTGATAAGATAGTATCAACCTTAGATTATATTCGATTTGTAATAAGTAAAGTAGCTTTGATGTACAATTACATACACACCTCTATGTGGTTACCATTACAATCGCGATTCAATCGTCAGAAGCAATATTCTTAAATTACATAATCGTGCTTACTGTTTTGTCCAAACGCAAGTGTACTACAGTGGGCCATATTAGCAGCCAGGATGATATTTACACCAAATGTTTACCGTTAGTATCGCCCCCTGTATACAATCAAAGCAGTAATGGGCAGCCCTCCATGGTTGAAATATATTTCCTTATCAGCAGGAATTGTAAATACTTCTTTAATCCTTGAAGGGATTAACACGCAAAAACTCCATGTTGGATACCAATGGGTAAAAATATATGTAAGGCGTTTATATAGTTTTATAGTATCAATAGTTTTAATACGCTTCCCATAAGGTGGATTGATAGTGCATAAAACTTTTCCACTGATTGCTTTCTTCTCTTTTAAAAAATCACCGGTATAGGTTTGTAGGTGAGCGCCAACTTTCATGCTGTTTTGCTGTGTTATAGCAACCACGTCGGGGTTACTGTCACCAGCTATAATAGTTATATCCCTGTGCTCACATGGTTTGTTACATATAATGTTAGTAAATATTTGCTTGCGAAATGATGGCCAGTTCATAAAAGCAAAGGTGCGGTGAGCTCCGGGTGGAACATTCTGAAGCATGCACCATGCCTCAATGGGAAATGTGCCACTGCCACACATGGGATCAATGATGGTATTGTAGTCGTATATATTGGATTCATATAACAGTGCTGCTGCTACTGTTTCGCGAAGTGGTGCCTGGCTGATATGCTGCTTATATCCCCGCTTGTATAATGGCTCTCCGCTTGAATCCAAACTTACCATGCACTCGTCATGGTCAAAGCGCACAAGTACCTTTTGCACTGAAGTTGCATTGCATGGTATGCCAAACATAGACATGCGCTTTTCTATTGCTTTTATTACCTCCTGGCTAATTCTTTCAGTATGGTGCAGTTTTGATTTATGGACGCTTACCTCAACATCAATTGTCTGCCCCTGTATATATAGCTCCCACGGGAATTCTTTTAATGTTCTATAGATCTCATTAAAATGATATGCCCTGAAATGGGTAAGGCGCATAAGTATACGCGTTGCAACCCGTGAATAGTAATTTGCTGTATAACAGTGTTCTAAGGTCCCCCTGAATGTAATTCCACCTTTTGTAACAGTACACCCCTGTATACCTAATAGCTCTAATTCTTTTTTGGCTATTTCTTCAAAACCTGGCTGTACCACTGCAAAAAACGTATGGGGCCTGTGGATTACATGCTGAGCTATTCGGCGCTGTATGGCTTTCTGTGAGGTGCTGTAATGCATGGTTACTTTTTGTCAAACACAGCTAGTAATTCCAGATGGGGTGTTTGGGGAAACATATCATATGCCTTACACCATGCAAGTGTATACCTGTCAACAAGCATTGCTGCATCCTGTGTAAAGGTTACAGGATTGCATGACATATACACAATTCTGCCAACACCCGATTCCATAAGCTTTGTAACAACCTTAGGACCAAGTCCGGTGCGCGGAGGATCAACCACAACCACATCATAGTGAACACCATAGGTGTTAAGATATTCCAGCGCATCACCCTCCACAAACAATACATTGTTCATCCCGTTAAGTGTGGCATTGTGCCCTGCTACCCTAACAGCTTCATGGTTTGTTTCAACACCAGTAACACATTCCACCTGTTTAGCAATATAAAGGCTTATGCTCCCCACACCACAGTACATATCAAGCACATTTCCATAGACTTGTTTTGCAATTTCTCTGTACATTATCTGTGTTATACATGTATTTGCCTGAAAGAATGAATTAGGTGTTATTTGATAGATGATGCCATCCAGTGATTCTTCAATATATCCTTTCTTTATATCCTCAAATACTCTCCCGTAACTGAGATCTGCCAGCCCATCACTCAAAATAAGTGATATGGAATCAACATCACTGTACACGGCATTAATGACTGCTTCAAGATTGTTCTCTTGCCGCGCCACAACAAAATTTACCATTACCTGGCCTGTATTAAATCCCTGCCGTAATACCACATAGCGCAGGTACCCTTTATGGACCAGATAATCATAATCCTGCACACCGGAAAGTTTTTCACGTATTGTGGCAAATATACGCCTGCTGGTATTCTGCAAAAGAAAGCAATCGTGCAGGTCAACAACGTGTTTGAAGCTTCCTTGCCTGCGTAAACCAATCTTTCCAAAGGCTGTTACATAATCCATACGGTTTCTATACCCCAGCGGTTTGGAAGGTTCAACTGTATCAACACAAGCTACCGTATTCAGCAGAGTATTACAATACTCTTTCTTTATTTCAAGCTGTGTATTGTAATCAAAATGCTGAAGTGCACAGCCACCACAGTGGCCTGCATACATACACGGTGGGGCAATACGTTTATCTGTAAACCTGTCAGCAATAGATAATAAAAGCTTCCTATGTTTTTTCAAGGGCTATTACTCCAGACCAGTAACCTGTAAAGATTCAGGGTATTCCACTGCAAAGTGTATTGTTAATTCTTTTTTCTGATTAGGGGGAAGCTGTACCTGCCACGTTGCTTTTCCCTCATTATCAATATTAGCACCAATGCTGTTTTTGTTAATAAGGGTAACAGTTATCTTTTCATTTTGCGAAACAGGAATTGCATCCTGGACTGTAACAGTAACATCACGCTTTTTCCCATTGGCAAGTTTTATGGAATATATATATTCTATGCGCCTGGTTTTACTCACCAGACCTTTATATTCAGTCTTTTTGCTTAAAAGTTTTCTTTCAACCAAAAGACTTTCATCAACACCCAGTGCTGTGGTTATTGAATCCTTTGGTATGAAGAGTTTATTAAGATTAAATGAATTTACATATTTGCCATCTAGATACACATTCATTTTTCCACCCTGCATAGGAAAATCAAATGGATTGGGGAATTCACCTTCAAGCATAACATACGGAAGCACTTTGGGAACAGTTGCATAACGCACTGTACAATCCGTTGTTGCCGTTGCTACAGGTATTTTATAGGCATTGCCATCGGATGGAATGGTTTTTGCACCCTTTACCTGAAATGAAAATGCAATACGCTCTTCCTGCATTTCGGGCATTTCTTCAGCCTCCTGTGGTGCTTCTGCATCCTCACTCCTGAGTTTCATACTTTTGGCTGATTCTTTATAATAATACGAGGGCTGGTAAATATCTAAATACCATGGATTCAGTGTGGGCTTTTGAGTTGCAACAAAAGGCTTTGAAGTCGATAGCTCTAAAGAAACATCCTTCCAGTCTTCACCAGTTTTTTGATACACCCGAGCATTGCATATAACTTCAATTGTCTGTGTTTCAGTATTTGCACGCGCATCATATTCCATATTCCATCCTGCATTTCCTGTAATATACTGGATTTGTACCATTGCACTATCCTGACCAGTATGCACAATAACCAACTGTAATGATTTTGTAGCTTCATCTCCATTAAGAAGCGACAGCTCTTTTTCCAGCCGCTCTTTTTCTTCTTTATGTTTTTGCAGTTCCTGCTGCAACGTAGCTATCTTTTTATAGCTCTGGCTACTATGCTGTTCAATTAATTGCAGTATTGATTGCATCTGCGCTGCAGTCATGGCAACCGTAAATGGCGATGTGCTACCTTTTTTTATATACTCAAGGACTATGCTCAACGCCTGAATCTCATTTTGCTTTGCATTAATCTGGGCATTGATTGATTCAAGCTTTTCCTTGAGTGTGGTAATGCGTTGGGCATCCCCTTTTTTAAGATAGGTTGTTTGGACAGAAACATTATGCAACATAGCACCTTTAACAACCACCTGTACTGATTCATTAACCAATGATGCAGGTAGCCCCTCTATGGTTATCAAATTTTCACCTTTATGCAAATTTACCTTAGCTTCTTTCTTAACCAGTGCACTGTCATAATAAACAATAACTTTTGTAATTTCTGGTTTAATGGTTTGGGCAAGAACTGACGTAATGCCTGTAATAAACACCACTATTGTCAGTATGGTTTTTTTCATATAGAACCTTCCTTATAAAAATAAAAATCTATAACACCATGTACGATAGCTCATAGTAACAACTTTTGCCATTAAAATATTTATTTCTGAAAACGAACCTGTGCCTTTACATTTTCCAGGACTTACCTTAACAAGGCTGATATCATTATCTAAAACATGCATATACTACCTCTGGCAACAGGTTTTGTGTAAGAATACTGTATACATATAAGGAATTCAATCACTTAATATTTTATTCAAAATAATCACAAGATACCATTATAATTATATTTGACAATTTTATTGCATCAACACTACTCTTAGCACACTTTGCATTAGGAACATGGAAGCTTTCCATAATGCCAATAGAGCAAGGGATTTATTCAAGTACAATAACCAGGATATCATGAAAAAAAAATTACCATCATTTTTTGACTGCATTGCACTTTTAACCATTACCATAATTCTTTTGTTTACGGGGACAGTATTATTCAAAATACCCATCCCGCTACTGCTTATCATTGCTGCAACGCTAGCAGGCATAAAAAGCTATCTTTTGGGACACAACTGGTCTGAGATTGAAGGCAGTATTGTTAATGGTATAAAAGGCACATTGCCAGCCATCATGATCCTTTTAACTGTAGGAATATTATCAGGCAGTTTCATAGCATCAGGAACTATTCCTCTGCTTATAGATTATGGCTTAAAGCTTATTCACCCATCATGGATACTTCCGGCAGCATACATCGTATGCTGTATAAGCAGTCTGGTCATTGGAAGTTCCTGGACAACTGCAGCTACTATTGGTGTAGCGCTTGTTGGCATGGCTGGTGCCATGCATGTATCTCCAGCTATCTGTGCTGGTGCTGTTGTTTCAGGCGCATATTTTGGCGATAAGCTCTCCCCTTTATCTGATACAACAAACCTGGCACCAGGTGTTTCTGAAACCGACCTTTTTTCCCATATACGGGCCATGATGGCAACTACCATTCCGGCATGGGCAATTGCATTAACAGGCTTTATTGTGTTAAACATATACATTGTACCCGATACGAATACCCGCATAGAACATATTGAATCATTATTACAAACATTAGAATCATCATTTAACCTGCACCCGGTAACCATACTGCCTCTGGCAATAGTTTTCATCATGGCACTATTGCGTTTCCCGGCAGTGGTTATATTACTATCAGGAAGCACTGGAGCAATACTGGTAGGATGGCTGGCACAATCACAAAGCCTGCTTTCGGTACTTCAGTATGCATATTCAGGCTATACCATACATACCAACAATGAAATTATTAATAATCTTTTAAACCGTGGTGGTATAGTAAGTTTTTTAGAAACAACACTTATTATCCTCTGTGCTACAGGTTTAGGTGGTATCTGGGAAAGCGGAGGTTATATAACATCATTACATGATAATCTGCTCCATAAAATCAAAACCAGCAGGATGCTCATCATAGCAACTGTTATTACCGCTGTGATTTCAAATATCATTATGGCTGAACAATATTTATCCATTGTTATGACAGGAAGAATTTATAAAGACGCATACAGGCGGAAAAAACTGCAGCCATTTATGCTTTCTCGTTCGCTGGAAGATGGTGGAACTGTCACTTCTCCACTGGTACCATGGAATTCATGTGGAGCATTTATGAGCTCTGCGTTGGGTGTGCCTACACTGCACTATCTGCCCTATGCTTTTTTTAATCTTGTGATGCCGGTTGTTGCAATTGTGTTGACAGCCTTTGGCCTCTTTATTTACAGAAAGGATGATTAAAAAATAATTATTTTTAGGTGAAATTGCACTATGCAAAAAAATGCAAAGAAAATACCAACACGCAATGAAATACCAGCTGAACATAAATGGGATTTAACGCCATTGTTTGTGTCCGATAGTAACTGGGAAGAAATTTACAGTAAAATAGAAAAATCAATCCCTGAATATAAAAAGTATGAAGGGAAGCTGGCAGAATCCTTTGATGCATTTTTACAGGCAATTGAATTTGATCTTTCCATAGGACGCGATATTGACAGGCTCTATACGTACGCTCATCTAAAAAGTGATGAGGACACCACCAACCAGAATGCACAGGCCATGCTGCAGAAAGCTCACTCTTTAGCCCAGCGTGCAGCTGAAGCTTCAAGCTTTTTAGTACCTGAAATTCAATCATTGCCTGAGACTGTTATCAGTAACTATCTGAAAAACAATAAAATTTCTCCGTATGTTTTTTATATAGAAAAGATACTTCGCTACAGGGAGCATACATTATCCAAAGAAATTGAAGAAATTTTAGCAATGGCTCACGAGGTAGTGATTGCACCAATGGAGTTTTTTCGCAAACTTGATAATGCCGATATGCGCTTTGGCACCATTACCGATGAAAAGGGCAATATGGTTGAGTTGAGCCATGGCAATTTTATAACATTTCTGATGAACTATTCGCAGGATGTACGCAAAAATGCTTTCCACACCTATTACCAGGCCTACGACAATCACAAATATAGTATTGCACAGTCCCTGGCAAGCTCTGTAAAGAAAGATGTGTTTTTTTCGCGCGTACGAAAGTTTAAAAGCTGCCTGCACCAGGCACTGTTTCCGGATAATATTCCTTCCACCGTGTACCATACATTAATTGAAACAGTCTCTGGCAACCTGCAACCGCTCTTTAAATATCTTTTATATCGTAAAGAGGTATTGGAGCTACCTGAATTGCACTTTTATGACACCTACGTTCCCCTTGTTGCTGATATTCCATTCAGCATGGAATATGAAAAAGCCTGTGACGTATGCACGCAGGCTCTGCACATTCTTGGTGATGAATATGTTTCTACGTTGCATAATGGACTGCTTGGTGGATGGGTTGACCGCTATGAAAACAGGGGCAAGGTTAGTGGTGCTTACTCATCAGGCTGCTATGATTCACCTCCGTATATCCTTTTAAACTATGATGCTAATACCATAAATAGCCTGTACACACTCATACATGAATCAGGGCACTCCATGCATTCATATTATTCACGGAAAAATCAGCCGTATGTATATCATGAGTACACTATATTTGTTGCCGAGGTTGCATCTACCCTCAATGAAATTCTTTTAAGTCACTATCTTTTGCAGCAATACAGTGATAATCCGCGTATGCAGGCATATATACTCAACCGTGAAATTGATGAAATCCGTGGCACACTATTCAGGCAAACCATGTTTGCTGAGTTTGAGCTACTGGTGCATACCATGGCAGAGAATAACAAGCCCCTGACATTTCAAACAATGACAGAAACATATGCAGATCTATTACACAAGTATTTTGGCAATACCATTGTCATTGATAGTCAGCTACACCTGGAATACCTTCGTATTCCACATTTTTACTCAGCGTTTTATGTTTACAAATATGCAACAGGGATTGCTGCCGCACTTTCATTAGCCAAACAGATTATAAACAATCCCGCTGCATCACAGCGTTATTTGGAATTCTTATCGCTTGGTGGAAGTAAATTCCCGTTAGATGAACTACGTATTGCTGGTGTTGATATGGAATCGCCACAACCTGTCATTGACGCCTTACAGTATTTTGACAGCCTTGTAGACAGGTTTATTGCTGTTCACAAAAAAATTCATTAATGCGACAGCTTCTGTAACAGCTTTTGCGCCTTGATGTTGCCAGAATCAGCTTCAAGAATTTTGTTACAGTACTCAATGGCGTCACTGGTTTTATGTAAGGAAGCACATATAGCAGCCATTACATAGAGCGCCGGTACGTATGAAGGCTGTAAGGCAAGCGAATCTTCTGCAGCTTTATATGCTTCCTCATAATTGCGTAACTTATAATGAGCTATCGCCAGAAAATATTGAGCCATGCTGTCATCAGGAATTTTTGCCACATACTCTGTTAAGTGAACCACAGCATTGCTGTACCGGTGTGTGTATATATATGAACGGGCTAACAGCAATAATGAAGTCATATCCTCAGGATTCATAACGACTGCCCGCTTTAGTTCATCTATTGCCAGAGCGTATTTCTTTTCGGAAAAAAGCTGTTGTCCTTTTTCACGATGCTGCAGAGCACTATGCATGATGGGATCAAGTTCAAGCAACACAAATGTCATGTCATCCCGTGGTGGCGTGCCACCTAAAAATTTTTCCCACTGTTCAATTATGTACTCTTTTGCATCATCAATGGGCATATCAAGGGTCTCCATCAGAATTTTTTCAACCCGTTCATCACCAAACTCTTCATTATTCCAGTTGCGAGATTCAGGCAGCCCATCAGTATACAAGAAAACACGGTCACCAGGTTCCAGTATCCCAAAGTTATCCTCAAAAAGCCCACCAATCTCTTCATTGGGAAGAGCACCTAAAAATATTCCACCAGTATCCCAGTATTCCAGACGACCGGTGTTTCGTTTACACACAAGCGCTTTACGATGCGATCCATTTGCATAGATGACATCATACGTTGGAAATATTACCATGAAAAATACTGTTGCATATTCCTGCGTGCGAATAATATTAACAAGCTGTTTGTTAACATCAGCAAAAATGCGCCTTGGAAGCATGTATTTTCGACATGATTCATGGAAGCTAATTTTAACCATAGTACTGATAAGTGCAGCAGGGATACCATGTCCGGACACATCGGCAATTAAAACTCCCAGGCAATCATTCGGCATGCGGATTATATCATACAAATCCCCGCCAATATCACTTGAAGCCCGGTTGTATGCAATAACCTTTATTGCATTAAACACTACTGGTGTGTGTGGCAATATGCCCTGTTGAATGCTGGCAGCAATCTTTAACTCTTTTGCAATTAAATCATTTTTTTCCTTCAATGCCATCAGGGCCCGATTCAATTCTTTTGTCCGCTCTTCAACCTTTTGTTCCAAATTTCTTCGTATGTCATTAACCTCATATGCAGCAGCCAGGAAGCCTTTGCTGGTATTGATAAGTTCTTTATCCAGATAGGGAAGAAACAGTGAACCGCTACCACCTCGAGCAAGATCTATTGCAGCAGACTCAATTTCACTCAACGATTCTTCTATAGACAGCAGGTAAAAGAACAAAATGATAAATACTATAAATCCAGTGATACTGATAAACAAAATGGGTATAGGTGAAAATATGTCATAATTGTTGTAGTATACCATAAGCCCTAACTCAAGCATTGCCACAAGAACCATGATATTAATGAATATAAATTTTCCCCGTATGCTTAAGATATATCGTTCATTAAATGAAATGCTACGTTTTACTAAAAGCCACTTTACCTTACGGCGCATCCTGCCCGATAAAAGCTCTGCAACAATATAGGTCAAAAATACATAGATGAATATTGCCGAAGAAATGCCAAGTAAAAGAAACAATGCATTAGTAAAAGCTCCTTTTATGGCTTCATACACGCAAACTCCGGTCATCACAATTGAGGGATAAATTAATGCTGCTGTCATGTTATCACGCGGCAGATGTTCAAGTGCCTCCAGCAAGCGTACTGCTTCAGTATCATCAATTGTCTGATGAAGTGTATTATTTGCTATATATCTATTAATGAGAGAAAGCCGTTTTGTAAAGCAGGGAACCCCAACTTTTTCCAATAACCCAAAATGTATATAATATAATGGAGCATATATAAAAATCGTCATGCCTGAAAAAAGAATAACAAAATCCATGCCTGTATTGCTGACATCAAACCTGACAGTTGCATACAAAAAAAGTGCTATGTATGCTGCAATAATAAAACCACCCAAACTTGTGGTAAATGCTATAGCAAAGGTATAGGTAATCCGTTCACTTATCAAATTAAATATGGCAAAAAAAGGCTTTAGTACCCATGTTTCAAATTTTTGTATGGATATCATCACCAATTATCCTGACAGCATAAGTATTTTAGATATTTAGTATATTCTTGTAAATTGTAGTATATCATACTAAAAAAATCAATTAAAAAAATTTTTATATTTCATAATACGTACACTCCCTATGACTGGGGTGTGTTTTTATGGTATAAACCGTAAATTTATTAAATTTTCCGGTTGACTCAGTAGTATTTATAGTGCTATACTTATGACATTGAATACTCTTATATAAATATGGTTATACCCATGCATCAAATTGTAAATCCTAAATCATCAATCGCTGTATTAGTGGTAGATGATGAAGAATCAATCCGAACTATATTATCCCGCTATCTTTCATTGAAAGGGTATACGGTACTTACAGCTCCTGATGGCAACCTGGCAATAGAGATTCTTCATTCACAGCCAGTTGACCTTGTCCTTACCGATTTAATGATGCCCAATGTCAATGGCCGGGAACTTCTTCAGAAGATGGCAGCGCTTTTCCCTGAAATTCCTAAAATAGTGTTAAGTGGCTATGGCACCAATGAAGACATGCTTGTGGCTCTAAAAACAGGAGCATATGACTTTATTCAGAAGCCGCTTACCGATTTTGAAATACTGGATAAAGCTGTTGAACGAGCTATTGAAAGTAAACTTCTCAAGGAAGAACGTGACCGCTACATACAGCAGTTAACTTATCTTAATGACATCATTGGTTTTTTAAATAAAGGCGTTTCACTTGAGCAAATCTTTGATATTATAGCAAGCCGCATGAAAAAAGCTATCCCCTTTAATCGGTTGGCGATAGCTCTTATTAATGATGCAGGGCTGGTAGAAACTACATTGGTTTCTTCTGATAAACCAATATTAATTAAACCTGGTTCAACATTCCCCCTGGAAGAATCATCACTGGTAATAGTGGCACAAACAAAAAAATACGATATTATCAATGATTTAGAGGAATATAGTAGAAAGCACCATTCTGAAAAGGCCAAATTACTATTACAGGAAGGCATGCAATCAACCATGACAATACCACTTATAGCCGGAGGACGGCTCAAAGGCTTCTTACTATTTGCATCCTGCAACAAAAATGCATTTTTACCGGAACATGTTCAATTTGCTGAAACCATAAGTGGCCATATTATTTTTAGCCTGCAACGAGGTGAACTGTTACATCAGCTTGATATGTACAATAAAAAATTAGAAGAGATAGTTAAGATACGTACCCATCAGTTATTAAAAACACAAAAAGCCACAATATTTGCCTTGAGCAGTTTAGCAGAGCTCCGCGACCCTGAAACAGGCTTTCACTTAGAGCGCATCCGTGGGTATTGTATGTTGCTGGCACAAATTGCCAAATATTCTGGTGGTTTTTTAGAAATTAATAATCAGTTTTTACGAGACCTTTATGATTCTTCAATTTTGCATGATATTGGCAAAGTTGGCATTCCTGACAGCATACTCTTGAAGCCAGGTAAGCTGACCCATGAAGAATTTGAAATCATTAAAACACACACTACTATTGGGTATAACTCTTTAAAACGTGCATCTGAAGAAATGGGACGGGATTCATTTCTCAATATGGCCATGGATGTAACATTGTACCACCATGAAGCATGGGATGGTTCAGGATATCCCTGCGGATTGTCAGGTGAGGATATACCCCTTGCTGCCCGCATTGTAACCATTGCTGATGTATACGACGCCCTTACCACCATACGCCCATATAAGGCAGCCTTTGACCACGAAAAAGCAATTGCCATTATGAATGAAGAATCTCACCGTTACGATCCAAAGCTGTTTGAATTGTTTATACAAAATGCAAACGATTTTGATGAAATTCGTACAAAGTATCAGTAATGTCTTTTTAGGAGAACTATATGCAATCATATTATAGCTTTGGCAGTCCTATTACCCCATCAGTAAAAAAAATAATAATTTTTACATCAGTCATTTATATTATACAGCTTTTTGGAAATATCATCAGCCCTGGATTTGTTGAAACAACATTTGGAATACATCATATTGGCTTTATTCAACAATTAAAATTATGGCAACCTTTAACGTACATGTTTCTTCATGGCAATTTCTTCCATATATTTTTTAACATGTTTGCCCTGTGGATGTTTGGCAGTGATTTAGAAGAACTTTTTGGCAGCAGGAATTTTATCAAGTTTTATCTTTACAGTGGTTTTGGAGCTGGATTGTGTATAGCATTAATGAATAATTATCTTTTTACACATTACTCGTTAAACCCTATAACAGTTGGAGCCTCAGGTGCTATATATGCACTCCTTTTAGCCTATGGCATGATATGGCCAAATAGAGAAGTGCTTTTATACTTTCTATTCCCCATCAAAATGAAATATCTCTTATTAATATTTGGTGGAATTGAGTTTTTTGGCACATTAGCTTCAACTTCTGGTGGGGGAGGTAATATCAGTCATATAGGACATTTAGGTGGCCTTATTACTGGATTTATTCTTTTAAAATCAAAATTCTGGTATAGCAAAAAAGCCTTCTTTCATTCATTTGATACCATCATCAGGAACTATCGCCTGGCACGTCACAAAAAAAGAATTGAGGAGCGCATAAAAGCCAAAGAGATCATTGACACACTATTAGATAAAATTACCCACTATGGCTATGGGTCATTAACACCTGAAGAAAAACGTCAGTTAGAATGGGCTCGTAAACACTTCTATCCCAGCAATAATGACACCATCCATTAGGTATGGGCGATAGTTACCGGGGATAAATTACTTCTTGACAACAAGCTCAGATATGGGAACATCGTTGTATTATTTTTGCCATGAGGTGCCCCATGTACTGGAATAAGGAGATTGAAACAATCAGCCGTAAAGACTTAGAAGATTTACAACTCAAAAAATTGCAGAAAGCATTACAGGCTGCCCGTACTACCCCATTTTATAAAAAAGTTTTTGAAGAACATAAGATCAACATTGATAAAATCACAACTCTTGACCATATCAAAGACCTGCCATCTACCTCTAAGAACGACCTTCGTTTAAGTTACCCTGATGGGATGGTAGCCGTCCCAAGGAAAGAAATAGTACGCATGCATGCCTCATCGGGAACAACCGGCAAATCCACAGTTATATTCTATACGGCAAAGGATATAAAAGACTGGGCTGACTTGGTTGCACGGTGCATGGTTGCAACTGGTGCAACATCTGATGATGTATTCCAGAACATGATGGGATACGGGCTTTTTACCGGTGGATTGGGATTGCATTACGGTGCAGAACTTTTAGGTTGCATGGTTATACCTGCAGCTTCAGGGAATACACTGCGTCAGATTCAACTGATGCAAGATTTTGAAACAACAATCATCCATATTACCCCAAGCTATTGCCTGCACCTGGTAGAGGTAATTAGAGCTGAAGGAATTGACCCCTATGCATTGACCGTCAAAAAAGCATATTTAGGAGCCGAGCCCTATTCGGAAGCAACCCGCAAAAAGATTGAAGAGCAATTTGGCATTGATGCCTATAATTCGTATGGACTCAGTGAGATGAATGGTCCGGGGGTTGCGTTTGAGTGTACCTATAAAAATGGTATGCATATATGGGAAGATTACTATATTGTTGAGATAATTAATCCTGAGACTGGCGAAGTACTTCCACCTGGTGAAGAAGGTGAACTGGTCCTTACGCACATCAATCGCCAGGCAATGCCTATCATCCGCTACCGCACACGAGACCTTACCCGTCTTATACCCGAGCCTTGCCCGTGTGGCAGAACTCATTACCGCATTGACCGCATTAAAGGACGTACTGATGATATGCTGATAGTAAGCGGCGTTAACGTATTCCCATCACAAATAGAAACGGTACTCATGAAATTCCCTGAGGTTGGCAACAACTATCAGATAATTTTGGACAGAGAAAATAACCTGGACAGGATGCATATTAAAGTTGAGTTGTATTCAAAGCTTTTCCATGGCGATATTAAGGAAATTGAACGAATTAAAAACAGGCTTAAAGAAGCATTGAAAGCACTGATCACCATTAATCCCCGCATTGAGCTTTTAGAACCAGGTTCGCTGCCACCAAGTGAGGGGAAAGCAAAGCGTGTTATTGATAACCGTATGCTCTAAAACTTTAAGGGGAGGTGTCATATGGCATTTCAGGTATCAGTATTTGCTGAGAATAAACCCGGTAAAATTGAAAGAATAACCAGTATATTGGCAAAGCACACTATTAATATCAGGGCTATCACCATAAATGATTCCGGCGATTATGGTATTATCAAACTGCTGCTTGACAGGCCTGAAGATGGATGCACTGCCCTTAAGGAAGAAGGTGTTGCTGCAACATTGAAGGAGATAGTAGCTGTTAAAATAGGCGATAAGCCGGGCAGTCTTCACAAAGTAGCAGCAATCCTTAAGGACCATGCAATCAATGTTGATGATGCATATGGCTTTACGGTAAAGCCACATGAAGAATCTGTTTTTGTATTTCAGGTTGATAATCCAAAAGCAGCAGAGAAAGTCCTTAAAGATGCAGGGTATCAATTACTGGCTGATAAGGAATTATATTTGCTGTAATATTAGCTCAAAGCACCTTGAACTTGATTTAAGTATCAATAACTATTGGTTAAAATTGGAATTACATTGATTAAATTCTAATTTTAGGAGTATTATCCATGAAAAGAATAACTATTATATTTACCATTGGCGTTGTTCTTTTTTTCATTTCATGTTCACAGCAGATCAGCATACAGGGGAAGCCAGATGTACTGGTAAAAAAATACCTTAAAGATGATTCCACGTATGTCATCATGTGTAAGGGATATCCAAAACCAGATACCACAGGTATTCAGGCAACCGAAACAGCCAAAGAAGCTGCTTTACTCAATGCCCAGTATATTGCACGTGGCATTTTTTCTGAAGAAGTTGACGTTATCAAAGATGGTATTGTAGATGGTTTTTCAATCAATCCGGATTATGTGGTTATCACCTATTCAATACGCCATCCCAACATTAAGCGCTATATCCTGGAAGAATAATGTTTTACCATTCCACTGTTTATTCTTCAATCTAAACATTTGGCTATTGTTCAATGTAATTACTGTGCCATACTATGCGTATGAATACATCCCACATGAAAGCCATAGAAGATGTATTCTATTTGGTATATATTAGTTTTACATATAAGGGAACTTCTACAAACTGTTTTTACGGATGTTCCCCTGTGGGCACAATGTATTTTGATAAAACCGCTTTCTTTTAGATTAATAATTCCAGAAGAAAGCAATTTTTAAAAGTGCCATAATTTTGATTATTTCTTATTATCTAATTATACCTAATAGCTTGATGAAAAATAGTATTGTTAAAACATTTTGCTTCACCCTGCTTTGATTATCGATACTATACATTACACCATAGTTGCCCCATCACAGGCAATGTACTATCCTTATGATATACGATTATTTGCCTGGCAATAATGGAGTAAGATAAATAATGAAAAAAAGAGGGACACAAGCAGGTCCCTCTTTCTTTGGAAGGAAGATAAGTGTAATTACTTCTGTGCTGGAGCCTGTTCTGCTGGCTGTTCCTGAACTGGCTGATCAGTAGCAGGAGCTGGAGCTTCTTCTTTTTTGCAGCCAACAAATGCTACAGCAACTGCGAAAACAGCAATAAGAATAAGAGATGCGAATTTCTTCATGGCGTTACCCCTTTTATAATATAAAAATTTATTGTAGTATTTGAATATGGCTTTACCAATAAGCACAGCCATATAAAAAAATCAAGTATATATTAAAAAAATTTTTTTTGATATGTTGAACGGCATGTTGCTGATTCCCATACAGTAACGCTGTGTACATTAATGTGTGTTGAATTATTGATAGAATATTGTTTTAACATTTTTTCAATTTTTTGATATATAATTTTAGATAGCAATTCTGAACTGGGGTTCTGTTGGGTAAACTCCTTTATATCATTTAAATTTTTATGGTCAAACTCTTGCAGCACTGCTTTCAGTATGTCTTTCAGATCATGAAAATCAATTAATATCCCTATATCATTAAGTTTTTGCCCATACACCGATACTTCTACTTTCCAGTTGTGACCATGAATATTTTCACATTTTCCTTTATACCCTTTTAACTGATGGGCTGCTGAAATATAATCTTCTATTGTTAAAATGTACATCCCCATGCTCCTTAATAATCTTTTATGCAAACATGGTCAACACTCTGCTTACCTTTTCTATCTCACGTTTGGTGAGTGTGGGATAGATTGGCAACGAAAAAAGTTTTTTTGATAGCCTGTCACTGTGCGGATAATCAAGATTCCTGCGTTTACAGTACTGATGCAATGGAACTTCAATCGGATGAAATATCTCTATGCCATTCTTCTTAAAAAATTTTTCTGCTATATCAGGTTGTGCATCAAAGAGTACCGGGAAAGCCTGATACGTGCAGTGGTCGTTATAGGCATATAATGTGCTGTGATGTGTTTTGTTTAACGCATCATAGTATATACGTGCAATATCACGTCTTCGCCTGACAAAATCTTTCAGTTTAAGCAACTGGTTTAATCCAAGAGCTGCATGCAAATCACTCATACAATAATCAAAGCCAGGAATATGGGAATGTGGCACACCGGCCCGCACATCGCGTATGTATGAATAATGGCGCGAATTATTGGTAAATATCATTGCACCCATTTCAGTTGTAATCATCATCGATGGCGAAAATGATGCAATGGCAATCGATGGTGATGGCAGGAAGATGTCAGCAGTATCCATACCTATGGCATGTGATATATCAAGGATTACTGGAAGGGAACTATCGCCTAAATCAAAACCCAGTGGTATGCCAAACATGTGGCCTAACACAATTGCCTTAGTTTTTTGTGTAATAGCCTTCTGGATTAATTCGGGTGAAGGATGATATGCACCTTCGGCAATATCAATTAACACACAAGTTGCGCCAACCAGATGACATGCCTGTAATGGCGCTTCATGAAAAAAAGATGGCATTATTATTTCATCACCCACTGTAACACCCAGTGCCATAAATGCACAGTGATATGCTGCCGTTACTGAATTGGTTGCCAGAGCATATTTCATTCCCAAAAGATTTCCCAGTGCCTGCTCAAACTGCTTCACAACAGCACCAGAAGCCAGAGTATCCTGTATAAGGCAATCAAGAACGCCTTCCAGTTCCTTTCGTGTAATGGTTGGTTTGCTTGAAACTATTTTCATGGTTCCTTATCGCTTACTATTAATGTTCAAATGAAACGTACATGTGAATACTATTAAAAATTGGTCAAGCATCATTTGGCAAGAATAAAAATTAAATCAAGCAATGCTTATGTTGTTCCGATACTACACATAGTATAGGTATTATCAAAGGAGGCATTCAATGCGTAAATTTTTTTTAATACTGGTGGCGATAGTTATAGTAGCAGCTTTTGCTATTTCATGTGCACCTAATAATGTCATGACGAAACGTGACGAAACATATACATTTGACCAGGCCAGCGGTCAGGATGAAACCCCGGTATATTCTGATATGGAAACAGCTCAAATATCTTCAAATAGCAGCGATAGCTCATATTATCAGGTTGGCATAGCCAGCTGGTATGGACGGGAGTTTCAGGGAAGGCTCACCGCATCGGGCGAACCATTTGACATGAATAAATATACTGCAGCACACCGCACACTTCCATTTGGCAGCGTTATACTGGTCACAAATCTTGAAAATGGGAAAAAGGTAAAATGTACTGTTAATGACAGAGGACCATTCAAGAAAAACCGCATTCTTGATGTATCATACAAAGCTGCAAAGGACCTTGACATGCTTGTCACTGGTGAAGCTAAAGTGGGCATTACCGTTCTTTCATACGGCAACGATACGCAGCCAGGAACAAAGTCACATGATGTTGGAGTATTTGGCCAGCCTGTTGATAATTACAGTGATAGTTCCAGTACTACAGACATGGATTCAAAACAATTCAGTGGACTGGCACTGCAAACAGGTGCATTTTATTCAAAATCAAATGCATTGAAACTTAAAGAAAAGATTGAAGGACTTGTTGACAAACCTGTTACTGTAGTACAGGAAGGTTATTATTATAAAGTACGTATAACCAATATGAATGAAAATGAAGTTTCACGTTATATTAAAATTTTGAAAAAAAATGACATCCCTTCATATAAAGTAACAGGTAACGAAAACATGAATGATTAGATATATACAGGAGGATGTCCCAAAAGACACCTCATTGCAATTACTTTACACCCGCGTCATTGCAAGGAACGAAGTGACGAAGCAATCTCGCCTTTCGTGACACCGGGATTGCTTCCCCTATACATAGGGTCGTAATGACATACGTCAACAAGAGACCGCCACAGGGATTACACCCTTCGCGGTGATAGCAAATCCGTCATGGCGAGCTCCATAGTTTGTTTTGATACATCTCCATTTGTTTTATCCAAAAAGCTGATGTAATAAAGTTACAGCTATTTTAATAAATATGTACGTATCTACAGTAAGCCCTCAATATTTACTCCATACATTATCTTACATGTATGATTTTTAGCATTCAAAATATATCCAGAATAATTATTGATTTTTACAGCATATATTCCAACTGGTATACATTTATGATTGGTACATGCCATAGCGTATAAGCATATAACCAATTATGTTTATACTATGTCAATTGCAAGCCATTACATCCCTGTATTATGCAAATACTATGAGCAGTTCACGAGCACATCACATCGATTATCTGAAAGCATGGGCAGTCATTGTTATGATAGAAGTCCACGTTGTTAATTGTTTCCTCAATCCATCATTGCAAACAACATGGTGGTTTGATATACTAAATTTTATAAACGGGCTTGTAGCTCCAGTTTTTATATTTACTGCTGGTTTTTCATTTGTTTTATCGGTAATGAAAAAGAGAGAAGAGCTTATTAATTTTTCAGATCTTTTTTTGAGAAGAGCAGGCAGGATACTATTAATTTTTCTTGTTGGCTATCTCATCCATGTTCCCTATTTTTCTTTAAAAAATATTGTCATCTATGCTTCACAATCTGAACTCAAATCCTTTTATTTAACTGATGTCCTTCAATGTATTGGCTCGGGATTGCTGGTGTTGTTATTGCTACGAATGGCAATTAAATCAAATACGCTGTATCATAGCATCATCACTGCTATTGGCTTGTTGGTTGTTTTTATAACCCCCTTTGTATGGAGGATTGACTTTTACCAATGGTTTCCTTTGCCAATTGCTACATATTGTAATGAAATACATGGTTCATTATTCCCGGTGTTTCCATGGCATGGATTTTTGTATTTAGGCGCATCGTATAGTATTGTTCAAATAAACAATACCAATAATAACCATGCCGCTATGTCTTCAAACCTATTGATGGCAATTTCTTCTATTATTAGCATTTTTGGTATAGTCATTATGCATTTCCTGTCCAAAAATCCAGCATACACTATCAAGACAAGCGCAATTTTCTTCTTTACACGATATGCACTGGTCATTGTGTTGCTGCATGTATCCCAGTGGTATCTTCAAGAAAAAAATAATCAGTGTGGATTATTCATTGATATTGGGAAGGAATCACTGCTTGTTTACTGGTTACATCTTCAGATATTGTACAGGCATATTTTCAATGGGAAATCACTTGAAAGAATTGTTGCTCATAAATTTAACCTGGTAGAGTGTTTGACAGCTTTTCTTTTGCTTGCAGCTTTGATGTTTGCTGTAGCAATTATGTGGAATAAATTAAAACAACATTATCCTGCAGTTTCCCGGAAAATATTTACTGGAACAATACTCATTGGATGGATAAAATTTTTATTTTTTTAATCTTAATCTGCTTTTGTGGCCTTTGCCAGGTACTGCAACGCTGTTTGATTGTTCCCAACAAATAAATGGCATAGACTTAACGATATTAATGCCTGTGGTGTAGGCTCTTTTTGTATTTCCTGTTCCAACTGCAGTATCTTTGTATCGATAGTCCCCTTACTGTCATTGAAGATGGTGGGTGGTATTGTTGCAATATACTCATTAAATTGCTTGAATCCCTTTTTCTGCAATGAATGGGAAATCAGCTTTTCATCATTATACTGTGCACACTGTAGAATTATATCTGAAGTAATTTCCCTAAACCTGAATGAGTCATGATACTTATCATATTGGTGTAAATAGTGTAAAGCATCAGTATAATTTTTTTGTTCATAATATAACAGTATAATTGCTGTTAGAGCAACTTTATTGGCAGGGTCCTTTTTTATAACTTCTTTAAAACATCCAAGAGCTGCTTTATAATTATTGAGTTTGCTGAAAGCAATGCCTTTAACAAGAAGAGCAATAAAGAAATCTTTATTACATGTAGTACACTGATTCAGGGTAATAATGGCTTTTTTATATTCACCCAACCTGAAATAGAGGCTTCCGATGTTAAATAATACAATATAATCTTCTTTCAGTTGCAGTGCACGTAAAAAACAATCAAGAGCATGCTTAAATTGTTGCATGCGATAATACAACGAACCTAAATTGATTAATGCAGCCCTGTAGGAATTATCAATTTTCAGTATCTGTGTATATAATTGTAGCGCTTCATTAATCTTGCCCTGCTCTTCCAGCTGAAGTGCTTCCCTGAATTGTTCCTGTATAGTCATTCAATCAACCTTTTTAAAAACAAATAGGCATTCTATTGCTTACTATCGGCATTTTATTTTGCAAGGGCAACTTTATTTCGTCCCATCTCTTTTGCCTTATATAACGCTTTATCCGATCTGGCAACAAATTCCTTTATAGAAGTATCTCGGGCAGGATCATACTGAGCAACTCCTATGCTTATCGTTACATGCAATGTTTTGTCCTGACCCTTAAACGGATGCTGTTCAACAATCTTACGTAACCGTTGCGCCACAATACCAGCTTGATTAAGTCGCGTCTGGGGCAATATCACCGCAAATTCTTCGCCTCCATATCGGCAGGCTATATCCATTTTACGAAGGTCTTTTAAAAATATTGCAGCCACTTCTTTCAGTACACTATCGCCCTGCAAATGCCCATAGGTATCGTTGAACCGCTTAAAATGGTCTATATCACACATTAAAAGCGAAAGGGGGGTGTTATACCGCTGGCTCCGTTTCATTTCTTCAAGCAGCCGTATTTCAAAATAATGGTGAATATACAACCGTGTCATCCTATCAAGGGTTGACATTAAATAGAGGCGTGAATTTTCAACAGCCACAGCGCCAAACCGTGCAACATAATGTAAAAATTCCTTTTCTGAATTAGAAAAACCGCCACCCGTTATTTTTTCCCCTAAAAGCAGAACTCCCATAAGTGAATTTTTTGATTTAAGTGGGACCACTATGTATGGATTTAAAAATGCTATCAATTTAAGGTCATCAGCCAGGTCGGGTAACTCAAGGAGCGTTTCATATTCAATTGGGTATGGATTATTTTCTAAAAATCCAACAAGCGGACTTGTTTCATGCAATATCACATTTTCCTCAAAATCACTATCATACCCTTTGGCCATGTGTATATAAAAATCATTCACATCAATGTCTTTTTGCAACAACAACGCTACCTGTTCAACGAACATTTGCCCAATACAGCTGTATAAAAGGGATTCAACCAGGCTTTCAAACTGCAAATTTGAGGAAAGGCTTATTCCTAACTCAAGCAGGTTGCGCAGGTCATAAATCTTTTTTTCAAGGCCTTCTATACCTTCCGGGGTAAGTTCAGTTTCATCAAAAAAAGTTAACCCATTGTCATCCATACATACCCTTTTTAAAATAATTCTTGCGTTTTTATTACCATTGCCCGTTTATGACGTTATGCACTGTACCAGTAAAAAATAGATAGTTTAAAGTACATAGCAGAATTTTATACTATTTACAAAAAATGTCAATAATTATATCGTTACTGTAGAAATTCAATAGATAAATAGTTACTAATATGCAGACTATAAAAGTAAAATTACACCCTGGCGCTAAACTGCCGGATTATCAAACCATCCATTCATCAGGTGCTGATCTGTATGCCTTACTGGATACACCGGTAACCCTGCAGCCACTGCAACGTGCTCTTATTCCCACCGGCATTTTTATTGAACTTCCCCCCGGTTATGAAGCACAAATAAGACCTCGTAGCGGTCTTGCCATTAATCATGGGATCACACTTCTTAATACTCCTGGCACCATTGACGCTGATTATCGTGGAGAAATTAAAATAATTGTGATAAACTTAGGTGATAAACCATTCACAATTGAAAACAATATGCGAATTGCCCAGATGGTCATTTCGCATACTTTGCAGGTTACATTTGAAGCGGTTCCAGAATTAACCCCTACAAAACGAAATGACGGAGGCTTTGGACATACAGGCTTATGAAAGAAAAGAAAATACGAATTATACCAATAGGCGGTCTTCATGCTATTGGTGGCAACATGATGGCCATTGAATATGACAATGAAATGATTATAATAGACTGCGGCATTACCTTCCCTAACGGTGAAACACCCGGCATTGATTTTATGATACCGGATTTCAGCTTTATACTTGAGAATAAAACTAAAGTGAAAGGCATCATCATTACCCATGGTCATGAAGATCATATTGGAGCAATACCATTTTTACTACAAAAGATAAATGTACCGGTATATGCCACAAAACTTACCCTTGGGCTGGTAACAAGCAGGCTTGCCGAGCGACCGGTAAACATACCTACATTCATTGAAATAGAACCGCGTGATGTAATCCATATTGGTTCATTTGTCATTGAATTTTTGCGGGTAAACCATTCAATCATTGATGGTGTTGGGCTTGCCATAAAAACTCCCATTGGCACTATTATCCATACTGGCGATTATAAGATTGACTACTCACCTATAGATGGTAATGTTGCTGATCTTCACCGCTTTGCTGAATATGGTCAGCAGGGGGTGTTGCTTTTAATCAGTGACAGTACCAATGCAACCAATCCCGGTTATACCCCATCTGAGATAGTTTTGAAAAAGAAACTACTGGAAATATTTGCAAAATCCAGGGGGCGCATTTTCGTAGCAAGCTTTGCTTCTAACATACACCGAATCCAGCAGGTTCTGGAAGCTTCACAGAAATATAACCGTAAAGTTGTTATTTCCGGTACCACCATGCAAAAAAATATTGAGATAGCAACCGAATTAGGGTACCTGAAATACAAAAAAGACCTTATCATAGATGCAAAAGATATTGGTAAATATACCCATAAAAAATTGGTAGTTTTGTGTACCGGTTCGCAGGGTGAACCCATGTCAGCACTTTCCCGTATGGCTGCCGGCACGCACAAACATTTCAGGATAGGTGCTGGCGATACTGTTATCATTACCGCATCGGTTATACCGGGAAATGAACGCATGGTGTACAGTGTCATTAATTCCCTGATGCAGATGGGCGCAGATGTATTCTACGAACAGGATGAAGAAATTCATGTGTCGGGGCATGCTTCGCAGGAAGAGCTTAAGCTTATGATTACCCTGACTCAGCCAAAATACTTTTTGCCGGTACATGGCGAATATCGTCACCTCAAAGCACATGCCTCACTGGCCGAATCACTCAACATAAAACCACAGAATATCATTGTTGCCCGTAATGGTGATATCATAGAGCTAACACCAAACCGCTTTGAGAAGAAAGGTAATATCCCTCTTTCGACAGTATATGTTGATGGCACCTATATTGGCGATATCACTGATGACATCATTGCTGAACGCAAAACATTAGCTTCTGATGGTGTTATTGTTATCAGCATTGTTATTGGAGATGGATTGCTACTGTACCCACCAGTTATTATTGCCAAGGGTTTTATTGGTGTAAAGAATGATAGATTTATTCAGGTGCTTCAAAAGGAACTATCGAACACTATTGAAAAGCAGCTTTTACAGAATGCCTCACCGGAACACTTAACTGTAGCAGTAAAAAAGCTTGCCAAAATGATTGCCCACCGCTTTACCAACAATACGCCACTCATTGAAACTATCATTCAGGAGATTTAATATGGCCTATATTATTGTTGTTTTCTGCATCCTGGGGATTATCCAGGGTGTAACTGAATTTTTACCTGTATCATCATCAGGTCATCTGGCACTTTTAGAGGCAGTACCCCAGGTTCACGCTATCTTTGGCTCAATGGATAGTAGTGCTAAACTTTTTTTTAACGTTGCACTGCACCTGGCAAGCCTGGTGGCAATAATCATATTTTACTATAATGACATCATTAAGCTTGTCACCGGAACTATCGCCGAAATTACAAAAAAACACTATGGCACCCATTGCCAGTTTACCTGTAATATCCTCATTGCATCTTTACCTGCTGCTTTGATTGGTTTGCTTTTCAATGATTTTGTTGAAGCATCAATTTCCAGCCCCGCAATGGTTGCAGGCCTTCTGATAATTAATGGTATTATGCTCATTGCATCTAATAAATTACCCAAAAAAAGCCGAAAATGTGAAGAGATGGGAGTACTGCAAGCATTACTGGTGGGGATTTTCCAGGCAGTTGCAATTTTGCCGGGCATATCACGTTCGGGGAGCACTATTGTTGGCGGTCTTTTAACAGGGTTGGAGCCTGAAGAAGCAGGGAAATTTTCTTTTTTAATGGCAATACCGGTTATTGCCGGTGCAGGACTGCTTGAATCGAGGAAGTTAGGAGCCATCAATGCTTTTGAATTTGGTATTCCCGTTGTGATTGCTATGGCTGTAACATTTATCGCAGCACTTGCCTCATTGAAGCTGCTTGTGGCAATGCTCAAATCGTTGCACCTGCACTATTTTGGGTACTATACCATTGTAGCGGGGGTGACAGCATTAATAATTTTACTGGTATAAATTTATAATTACAGGATCACCAAGCGTGTATGTCCAATCGTGTTACTGAAATACTGTGTGTTGTACTGTGGGGATTTGCTGTTATTGTTTTTCTTTCACTGGCAACATTCCACATATCTGATTATGATGCTCTGTTTACCATGCCGGTACAAAATATTCTTGGCCCTGCAGGCGTAGTACTTGCTCAGATACTCAGAATCTCGTTTGGCATAGCATCATATTTTGTTGTTGCAATACTGCTTTTAACCGGTTGGGGGCTCATCAAATACAAATCACTGGAACCTGTCCTGGAACACATCTTTGCCATTACCTTTGCAATGGTTTCAGCCTCACTTCTTGTAACCATTATACAGCCTGAAACAATTGCCCCCTTTGCAGGAGGAGTGGTTGGCTTAGCGTTATACCACGTACTTACTTCAGTAATGGGTTTTACCGGAGCATGGATTGCAACAATACTGCTGGTACTTATTTCACTTATACTGCTTGGGATAGTGTCAATTAGCTATCTCTTTGATAGCCAGCGGTTTAACTCTTTAGCAAAAGTTGCAGCGCTGCTGTATACAAAGATTATTCTTTTTAAGCACAGGGATTCCATACCTCTTCTTGACATTCAATCATTCAATACTGAAAAAAAGTTACCCTGGATTACAAGAACCAAAATTACTCTCTATGGAAAAACACCTGTGCACAAACCAAAGCTCATTGAATATGACAACATTCTTACGTATAAGGGCGATAGTTCCTATTATAGAAACAATGACTATCCAGATGACCTTAAGATAATCAATACCCATACCGCTTCTGCTGAAAGCACTACCATGCATAATTCAAATCATTCTGTCATAGATAGCTCTACCACGGAAAGCAAAGAAGCTACCACACAGGTTGCTACTGTAACCAATGCAGTGATTGAACTGCCACAGGAAAACGATAAACAGGATGAACATGTACCGATAGTTATTGAAACGAATAGCAGTGACATCGATGAACATACTGACGAAGATGAAGAGTATGAATATGATGATGAAACAATTACTGAAGAAGACATGGTTGCCCGCAACATTTTTGAAGAAATACCAATCAATCAGAAATACAGTATACCTGTAGACTTTTTAAAGCAATACAACGTGCCTGATGAAACAGGCTATAAACAGGAGATAGCAAAAAATTCTGAACTATTGGTTAATACACTGCGGGACTTTGGTATTGAATCAAAAGTTGTCAATGTGAACCGTGGGCCGGTCATTACATTGTATGAACTGCAGATAGCTCCGGGTATTAAAGTTAATAGAATTGTTGGCCTTGCTGATGATATTGCTATGGCACTTGCCGCTTCTCGTGTTCGAGTGGTGGCACCAATCCCTGGCAAAAAGGCCATTGGCGTAGAGATCCCCAACAAAGTGCGCGAGACAGTGACATTGAAAGATATTATTGCCTCACCTGAATATGCCCATCAACAGGGGCGACTCAAAGTGGGACTGGGCAAGGATATCATGGGAAAACCGGTGGTCATTGATATAAAAAAATTGCCACATCTGCTTATTGCCGGAGCAACGGGAGCTGGCAAATCCGTATGTGTCCATTCCATCATAACAAGTTTGGTGTATAACTATGATCCAAACTATGTGCGCTTTATCATGGTTGACCCAAAACTTGTTGAGCTACAGATATACAATGGCATTCCCCATCTGCTTACCCCGGTTATCATTGAGCCATTCATGGTACCAAAAGCACTTAAGTGGACCATGATGGAGATGGAACGGCGCTACTACCTTCTTTCGGAATATAACACTCGTGACATTGATCGCTACAACCAGATGGTTGAGCGCAATAAGACCGGCGAATACCTGCCCTATATTGTCATCATCATGGATGAGCTAGCCGATTTAATGATGGTTGCTGCCAAAGAAATAGAAGGCTACATTACCCGCATTGCACAAAAAGCCCGCGCAGTGGGTATTCACTTAGTGCTGGCAACCCAGCGTCCATCGGTTGATATCATCACCGGCATCATCAAAGCAAACTTCCCTGCCCGCATTGCATTTCAGGTTGCACAGAAGACTGACTCACGTACCATCATTGATCAGAATGGGGCCGAAAAGCTTTTAGGTAAGGGCGATATGCTCTATCAGTCGCCAATGAGTTCTTTTCCTATTCGTATTCAGGGAGCATTTATTTCAGAGGATGAGCTATCATCAATAGTTGCTTTTCTTAAAAAGATAGCAAAGCCACGGTATGTTGATATTGAACAAAGCCTGGTAGAATTTGAAGATGATGACGAAGAAGGCGAAGATGAGCTTTTCATTGAAGCGGTGAAGATAGTTGAAACCACAAAAAAAGCTTCGGCTTCATATCTTCAGCGCAGGCTTTCCATTGGTTACAATCGTGCTGCACGTATCATTGAGCGCATGGAAGAGTTAGGCTATATTGGCCCTCAGCAGGGAAGCAAGCCTCGTGAAGTATATATATAAAAAATTTTAAGTGACTTTTTTTTCCCCATATATTATTATATCTTTATACTATCACTTTTATAAATGATAGTATATACATGGTATTGTATGTGTTTACCATGCGGGCTTATGGTATAGGCAATTTGATAATCCTTTTATAAATGATGAATATGAAAAAGTTGTTAACCTTACCCATAGCACCTCTTCTACACGGGGAGACGGTTGCTTAGCCTATCGAAGCATGGTTGCTGAGCCCTTCGATAAACTCAGGGACCATCTATCGAAGCACGGTTGCTCATATTGTTCAAAGCAGGTGATGAAGTGAATCTATATTGTTTCAGGTAATAATTTAAAGACGTTCATTACATACTATGTGAGGCGCTGTATGAAATATACCAAACAAATCACTTTTATTGTCATTATTATTATGGCAATAGCCCTTTCTGTCAGTGCAATACCTGGCAAGAAAGTAATAGGCGTTACTGCATTTACCAATCTGTCAAAAGACAAAACGTTTGACTGGCTGTGTATTGGTATTGCTGATACCATATCCTATAAACTGCGTAATGTTCAGGAATATATACTGGTAGACAGAGTAAACGTTGATAAAATTATTGGCGAGCTACAGCTTTCCCAATCCGGGCTCATTGATGAAAATACTGTTGAGGCCGGTAAAGCCTTAGGTGCCAATATTCTTGTTGTTGGCAATTTCCAGAAATTTGGCAACCAGATACGCATCACAGCAAAGATCGTAGATGTACAATCGCACGCTGTCATCAATCAGGTTCAGGTTACAGGCTCATTGAATGATATATTCAACCTGCAGGATTCGCTGGCACTGGGAATCATTGAAAAGAATGATACTACTATCACAACCGAAACAAAAACAAAAATTGTACAGAACGATACCAATAACATCAGTGCATACGAATACTTTGTTCGTGGGCAAAAGTTTTTGCTATATCAGTTAGATTATTCTAAAGCCATAGAAATGTATCAGAAGGCAATATCTATTGACCCCAACTATGCAATAGCCTATGCAGGTTTGGGTAAAGCATATTCGCTGCGTTCATGGGAACTCAGGGAATATCATAACACCACCGATCCCACACTCATTGAAAAATCCTTTCAGAGTAGCAAAAAAGCTTTATCCCTTAATCCAAATTTAGATGAAGCCCATCTGTCACTTGCCCGCTATTATCAGGAAGTGGACCAGGGGAAAGTACCCAATAAATGGACTTTGTGTGAAGATGAAACCCGCAAAGCACTAGAAATTAACCCCAATAATGGCGAGGCATATCTGCTCTTGAGCAAAATTTATGCCTACGATATACCCAAATCAGAAATGTATTTAAAGCAGGCAATTGAAAAGAACAAATTTTTAGTAGATGCCCACAACAATTTAGGGATTATTTATTTAGACCGTGGCGATTTAGACACTGCTTTTTCATATATTAAAAATGCCATCGATATAGATGAAAATTACGTTATTGGCTATATGAATTTAGGCGTTATATATGAAAAACGAGGCCAGTATGATAAGGCACTGGAAATGTATAAGATGGCAGTATCAAAATACCCCAATTATATTCTGGGACTGCGTAACTTAGGTATAGGCTATCGCAATTTAAACAGGCTTGATGAAGCGTTAGATGCCTTTAACAAAGCGTTGAAACTAAAAAAGGATGATGCACAAACATTAAGCGAGATTGGGTATGTGTATCTGTTAAAAGCTGATTACACTAAAGCTATCGATTACTTTAAACAATCGCTAAAGTATGATCCTTCATATCGTTATAGCTTAGCTAATTTAGGATGGTGTCTGGTGCAGCAAGGTAAATACAATGATGCCATCCCGTATTTAGAGAAAGCACACAATGACAACAGAGATTATGCGTGGCCGGCAGGATATTTAGGATGGTTGTATGAAAACAAATTTCAGGATTACAATAAGGCCCTTTATTGGTATGGCGAGGCATTAAAGCGTGATCCCAATAATCAGGACTATCGCAATGCATATAACCGTTTATCAGGTTACTATCGCTAAACTATACTGTATGTATTGTGAGTTATGAAAGAGGCTCTGTATTATACAAAACACGGTGAGGATGCGGTGCAATGTGTGCTGTGTCCTCACAACTGCATTATAAAAGAAGGAAAGAGTGGTATTTGCAATGCCCGACAGAATACAGGGGGGAAATTATATTCATTAATTTATGAAAAACCCTGTGCTACCCATGTTGACCCAATAGAAAAAAAGCCGCTATACCATTTTCTGCCGGGAAGCAGATCCTTTTCCCTTGGCACAGTTGGCTGTAATTTAAAATGCATGCACTGCCAGAACTGGGAACTATCAACTAGCTCCCCCAATGATGTGTACTGTCATACGCTCACAGCAGATGACTGCGTTAAATTGGCAATTCAGTATGAATGCCAGTCAATATCGTACACCTACAATGAACCCAGCATAAACATTGAATACGTTCTTGAAACAGCTGTCAAGGCTCATGATAAGGGAATTAAGAATGTCATGGTTACCAATGGATTTATCAACGAAGAGCCATTACGTGATCTTTACAGACATATTGATGCAGCAAATGTTGATCTGAAAGCTTTTGATGATGACTTTTATAAAAAAATTTGCAAGGCACGCTTAGAACCGGTATTAAAAACATTAACTATTCTTAAAGAGATGAATGTATGGATTGAGGTTACCAACCTGGTTATCCCCACACACAACGATGATGTAACCATGATTCAAAAGCTTGTGGATTGGTTTGTTCACAATTTAGGTACCGATGTCCCGCTGCATTTCACAGCCTTTTACCCTGCACACAAATTGACAAATGTCCCCCCTACACCTTTCAGGGTGTTGAAACAGGCGTATGACATTGCGTATAAAGCCGGTATTAAATTTATATATTTAGGCAATGTCCGCGAACGCTCGGTTACCCGCTGTCCATCGTGTGGCCGTGACCTTGTTGTACGTAGTGGATTCAACGTGATGCGCACCAACCTTCATGACGGGAAATGTATATGCCAAACACCCATACCAGGGGTGTGGCGATAGTTACTATGAATGAGCTTCAACCTGGTACAACTCATCCTTGACGGGCAAGGCTTTCCGTAGATTCTTTATATATGGATAAAGATCCCCTGCTTCAACATAATAATCACATTCATCCATTGTACGCCGTGCAACGGTAAAATATTTGTGAACCTTTTCTTCGCCAGATCGCTTCAGCCACTGTTTCTTATTGCATCGTACACGTAACACAAAGGTTTTATTATCACCTTCATAATGCCTGAAAACAGTACAGTGCATGCAATTGGCACAAAAGACCTTATTTTCTTCCATGTATCAACTCCTGACAGGTATAGTATCTATATGTATGAAAATACTTCAACTGGTATGTTTTAGTTAATATAGCATATTTTGAAAAAAAATCAAGCATTGTATTGGTGGTTTATGACAATTGTCAGCATGGGTTTTTTTTGCAAGCATTTTTTTGGGGAATCTTGAATCTGCAATATTTTTTACCGGTGTATGTTGCATCTATTCTTGACAAATAGTAATTGTAGATAATACTTTCTGGTAGAAAGGGGGTACACTATGACAACGCTTACTACCTTGCATAATTACGGCAGCACAACAATTTTGCTGACAGATGCGCTTCTGGTAATAGATATGCAGTACGACTTTATGCCGGGTGGCTCATTGCCAGTTGCGGAAGGCAACTCTATAGTAAAGTCTATAGCACAGTTAATGGAAAAATTCTTTGCAAAAGGTGCCACCGTTGTATGCACACAGGACTGGCATCCCAAGAATCACCGCTCATTTGCATCATCCCACGGCAAACAACCCTACGACCCTATACAGGAGGCTGGCCTGGGACCGGTGCTGTGGCCTGATCACTGTGTCATAGGCTCAAAAGGGGCAGAGCTTCATCACGATCTTTCTGTACAATACTGCCACCTCATTGTGCGAAAAGGCTACAACATACACATTGATAGCTATTCAGCTTTTCTTGAAAATGATAAACAAACACCAACGGGGCTATCGGGATATCTTTCAAGCCGAGGTGTAAAACGTATATTTTTGTGTGGACTTGCGTTTGACTACTGTGTGCATTTTAGTGCGGTTGACGGCGCCAGTGCAGGTTTTGAAGCAGTGGTAATTACTGATTGCACAAAAGCAGTCAACTCACCAGCTACAAGCGTGGATGACGCCATTGCTAATATGAAAGCTCACAATGTCAAATTTTGCACATCAGCTGACCTGTCATTCTAATGGCAACTCAACGGTAAACTCAGCATACTGCCCCACCGCTGAGTTTGCATAGATTCTGCCATTGTGCAGGTACACAATATTCCACGTCACAAAAAGCCCAATGCCCGATCCTTTGCGGGCAAGGAGTTCGTCCGTTTCAATGCGTGAAAATCGTTTGAATAATTTATGCTTCTCTGTTTCAGGAAATCCAGGGCCAGTATTCCACACGCTGATTCTGCATAGAGTGCCTTCTTTTTTTACGGTTATGCGCACAGTACCGCTATCACTATTGTACTTAATGGCATTGCTTAAAAGATTGTGCATTACAATCTTCATAGCATCGGGATCGCACTGTAGCTGTACATCCTCGTAGTGTTTTTCAACTGTTATATGTTTTGCATCAGCCTGGGGCTGCACAATGGCAAGTGCAGGTTCAATAATATCATGTGCGATAGTTACTGTTGATTTGCGTATTGGCATTGAACCAGTCTCAAGACGGGCTAAGTTCAAATATTCATTTACTATCGTTAACAGATATTCTGCTTGCACAAGAATACGATCAATGGTGTTTTTGCAATGCTCAGGGATTTCCCCAAAATACCCCTGCTTGAGTGTGGTACCTAACGTTACTATAGATGAAAGCGGACTTTTTAGCTCATGGGTTACAAACGATAGCATCTCCATGTATGCGTTTATTGCCTGGGTCAATTGCTCTATACGGTATGCTTTTTCAACAGCCTGGCTCAACCGCTCTATCATTGCCTGATGCAGTGCAATTTCCCTTTTTCCATACATATTCTTTTTACGGGAACTTCTGAACAACACTCCCACAATGCGCCCTTCCACATACAGGGGGCAGGTCATGCTTGACATCACTCCTTCTTTTAAAAGCAGCCATGTTGACTGGCTTTCAGGATTTTTTTTGTAATATTCTTCTAAGTCATTGATGATTCGTGGCATTTTATCCTGAAATATTTTTTCAAGAGAACTTCCCTTAAGGTCGGCAGTATATCCTTTATCTAAATACAGAGGGCTGTATGATGCTACCACGTGATACAGTGTTAACCGTTTACCATCATCTGAAAATGCAATGCCAATCCTGTCGCAGGGCATAATATGTTGTGTTTCTTTAAAGAAATATTCTATGATGTCAATCAGTGACTGCCCTGAAGCTATCTTTTGATTTATTGTATCAAGGGCTTTAACTTCTTCTGGTGTTAAAACAATTTCTTCACCTTTATCCTGTATATAAGAAATTGTGTCACGCTTCTCCATGCATATTCCTCATTGTTTTTTTAGCTACTCTTACAGGAGCTATACAATTATGCAAGGTTTTTATGTATTCGTATGCCCTTCTTATTCTATTCAATTAATTTATACATTTGATGGTATTGGTGCGGTATCCATATAGTGCTTTGCAATGATGAGGCGTTGTATCTCGCTTGTCCCTTCGTAGATAGTAGTGACGCGCACATCACGGTACAGACGCTCAACAGGATATTCTTTGGTGTAGCCATAGCCCCCCAGTATCTGCATGGCATCATAACAGGCTTTATTTGCCGCCTCAGTGGCAAAAAGTTTTGCCATTGAAGCTTCCTTCATAAACGGCATACCATGTTCTTTTTTATATGCAGCCTGAAGTAACAATAGGCGTGCGGCTTCAAGATGAGTGTAGTTGTCGGCAATCATCCACTGTATTGCCTGATTGTGTATAATGGGTTTGTCAAACTGTATGCGCTCCTTTGCATAGCTGGTTGCATAATCCATGGCAGCAAGACCAATCCCCAGTGCCATAGAACCAATGCCAATACGCCCGCCACCTAACTCACGCACCGCTATCCTGAATCCATCATTGAGTGTACCTAATAGATTTTCTTTTGGAACTTTGCAGTTATCAAGAATTATCTCATTGGTAGAAGAGCCCACTTGTCCCATTTTATGTTCATCCCTGCCAACAATAAATCCTTCAAAATGTGGCTCCACTAAAAATGCACTGATGCCCCTACCTTTAGGTGCATTTTTATTGGTAACAGCCCACACCACAAATACCCCTGCATACTCAGCACTGGTTATGAATACCTTTTTTCCATTGAGCATCCAAAAATCTCCACTATCCGTTGCCGTTGTTTTCATTGCTGCAGGGTCAGAGCCTGCCTCTGCCTCAGTCAGGCCAAAGCTCCCTGCATAAAAGCTACCATTGCAAAGTGGAGGAATATACCGTTGCTTCTGCTCTTCTGTCCCCACTGATTGTATTACCTCTGCCACCATATTGGTTACCGAAGTTGTCACAGCAGTAGCTGCACAAGCTTTGCCAAGTTCTGTCATCACCAGTGAAAATGCAACACTACCTGCGCCCGTGCCCCCATACCGTGGGTCAACAGCAATGCCGTTAAAACCTAACGCCGCCAGTTTTTTCAGGTTGGATTTCAAAATCTTTCTGTCTTTTGATGTATCCAGTGTGGAAGCAACTGGTTCAAGTTCCTGTTTTGCAAATTTAGCAGCTGTTTCCTGAATGATTTGTTGTTCCTGCGTTAAACTGAAATTCATTGGCTCACCTCTTTTATGTGTAATCGTAAAACCCTTTGCCGGTTTTTCGCCCCAACCAGCCTGATTCAACATAGCGCCTGAGGAGCGGGCACGGCCTGTATTTTGAATCCTTAAACCCCTCATAAAGTGTTTCCATAATAGCTAAACATGTATCAAGCCCAATTAGGTCAGCCAGTGCCAGTGGCCCCATAGGATGGTTCATTCCTAATTTCATCACCGTGTCTATGGACTCCCGTGTTCCTACCCCTTCGTACAGGCTATATATGGCTTCATTAATCATTGGCATGAAGATGCGGTTAGAAATAAATCCCGGATAATCATGAGCTTCAGCTGGTGTCTTCCCTAATTTGAGCGATAGTTCCCATGTTACATCAAATGTTTCCTGCGATGTGGGTAACGCCCGTATAATCTCAACAAGCTTCATGACCAGTACTGGATTCATAAAATGCATCCCAATAACCTTATCCGGGCGCTTTGTCACTGCAGCAATTCGGCCTATGGGAATTGAAGAAGTATTGGTGGCACATATAACATGAGGCCTGCATATGGTGTCTAAATCTTTAAATATTTTTAATTTGATCTCCTGATTTTCGGTTGCAGCTTCCACAACAAAATCAGCACGTGCAAACTCTTTAAACTCACTTGTTGCTCTAACCTTCTCCATTATGTTTTGCATAGCATCCTGCGTTATTTTTCCTTTTGTAACATCTTTGGAAAGTACCCCGTTAATATACGTTATACCTTTTAACGCCAATTCTTCTGTTACATCATACAGAATAACCGAGAATCCACTTACGGCTGCAACACAGGCAATCCCTGAGCCCATCTGCCCTGCACCTGCAATACCAATGGTTTTTATATCATTTATTTTCATACCTTTCCTCCATTATCGTTTCACAATTAATGAAACCGCTTCGCCACCACCCAAACACAGCGATGCCAATCCCACACGTTTATTCTGCCGAATCATTTCATGAAGCAATGTTACCAGGATACGCGCTCCACTTGCACCAATGGGATGCCCTAATGCTACACTTCCGCCATTAACATTGACCTTTGCACTATCAAGACCCAGCTCTTTGAGCACGCCAACTGTTGATCCACTGAATGCTTCGTTGATCTCGTAAAGGTCTACATCCTGCAAAGATATCCCTTCTTTTTTAAGGCATTTAGGAATAGCCAAAATAGGTGCCATCAGGACATATTTCATGTCAATACCTGCTGAAGCCTGTGCACCAATGGTTGCTAAAACACGGCATCCCAACTCTTTTGCTTTTTTCTGTGACATCACCACCACCGCCGCAGCACCATCGCTTATTATAGAAGCATTGCCTGCAGTGGTAACACCACCCTCTTTAAATGCAGGCTTCATTTTCGTCAGTGCTTCATACGGTGTTGGTTTTGGGCACTCATCAGTATCAAACATTAGTTCCTTTTGTTTGTGGGCGATAGTTACCGGAACTATCTCCTCCTTAAATTTCCCTGCCTGTATTGCATTTAAGGCCCTTTCATATGAAAGCGCAGCATACCTGTCCTGCTCTTCCCTGCTCACATTATATTTTTCACAGCACAATTCATTAGACATACCCATATGAAAATCATTGACCACATCCCACAACCCATCATGAACCATATGGTCTTTGAGCTGACCATCACCCATGCGGTAACCAAACCGTGCCTTTTCAAGATAGTATGGTGCCATACTCATATTCTCCATACCACCAGCCACCACTACATCAGCATCCCCACAAGAAACAGCCTGTTCTGCAAGCATAACCGCTTTTAGACCAGAGCCACATACTTTATTTATAGTTAAGCATTCTACTTCCCAGGGAAGATGTGCTTTGATAGCAGCCTGCCGTGCCGGGTTTTGCCCATAACCACAGGGAAGAACCTGCCCCATTATGACTTCATTGACATCTTCTTTTAAAATTCCTGCACGCTTAATGGCTTCTTCAATGACAATGGCTCCCAGGTGCGTTGCGGGTATGGTAGATAAAGAACCATTAAAATTTCCCAGAGCAGTTCTTACAGCACTTACAATAACAGCATTCATTGGCAACCTCCATTTTTTGTATGTCAACAAAACACAAATTTAATTCTTAAAAATATAATCAAAATGTCAAAAATATTTTTTAATACATGATGATTTTTCAGCAATAATTCCTTAAAAAATTTCATAATGAATATAGTGTACACCCTCGCCGCCGAAGGCGGCGGGGGTGTACACTATTTTATACTTTATTCAAATTTCCACATTCAGGAATAATTAGTGATGATTTTTTATTACTCATATCATTTGATAATCAATTTCTTAAGCTATTGCATAATAATTATATTGTAAAATGTAGTTTTATCCCATAATGATGGAAACCCCTCATGATTAAACAAAACACATGATAATTGAAAATCAGTTTAAATTATTGTATGCGCCCAAATTTTGCTTGAAAAATATATTTATTATAATCACTTTAAAAAAAACCACATAAACTTTGGGAGGATTCCATGAACATCGAAACCACAACGTGCATTTCGTATGATCATCTTGAAATTATGAAAGAATATGCACATCAACACAACATGTCTCTCAGAACATTCCTATCGGCACTTATTAGCTTTGCTGCTAATTATGAAAAGTTGGATGTTCAGTATTTTAAACAGATTAAATACAGAAAACGTAACACCACTCAGTGGAAGCGCTTTCATATAGTACTGTATGATGATGAATATGAGTTTTTTATGGATGTAAAAAAATTATACAAAATGTCTCTGGCAAGGATCATTGAATACTGTTTAGATAATATCCTGTATGAATTTTTAGAATTTTTATCAAAGGAAGAACAAAAAGAAGACTTCTATACCGATAACTATCGGTACAGCGTATATGCTTTTGAAACAGGCACTAAAAAAGATATATTTTATTTAACAGTCTATTGGGGACCTCACCCCGAAATATTGGAAAAAGCAACAACCTGAACATGAAACAAAAAAATATGTTCAAAATTATTCACCATACCCCTTAATACATTGTATGTGGTAATGTTTTTGTATTCCATAGAGATTCATTTTTTTAATTTTTAAATTGACTAAATTGAAAATACTATCACATACTAAAAGTGATTACTTTCATTAAATTATTGACTTCACTATGATGCACCTCATGTGCATCCATTAAAGGAATGGCGCAGTTAAATATTTGAAAATTAATACTAGAGGGACTATCATGAATATAAAAGCGTATAAACTATCAGTTACTTCTATTTTGTTATGTATAGTACTATTATTCATATCATGTACATCTGTTGAGTTTGTTAAAACCGGGGGAGAATATCCTGCACTCAATGAAACCGATGAAGTTCAGGTTTTGCTTACCATAGATAAAAATCAATATGATGAGATAGGCATCGCTGACATTGGTGGAGTATCATTACCTGTACGTATTGATAAAGCCAAACAGATTGCCCGCAGCAAAGGTGGGAATGTGATTGTTCCTGTGACAATGTGTACTGAAGAAGCACAGAAGAGAATGCGCAGCGGATATATTATTCAGAGCTTTTATATACTCAAAACAAAAACAGCAGCTATCGCCCCCCAAGAGGCAGTTGAATCAAAACAGATAGCACCACCTGTTGAAGAAGAATTTATACCCGAAAAGCAAGCTGCAACATTTACACAACTGTTACAGGACTACCCGTCATTGCAGGGTAATGAATTTACAAACACCATGGTACCACTGAGATTTTATAAAATTCCTCCATCACTTCTTGTATATGGATTGTCAGAATATAAGCTTTGTTTAATGCAGTTTGACACTGATAATACGGTACTGGTATTTATTCCCAAAGAAAAAATCACTGTTATAAAAAAGTCTATTGATAAGAAGAGTACTATAGCTGTTGATTTTACACCTTTAGGTGTTTACAAGGAAAAATATCCTGTTTTAAAAATGCTGTCAGAATAATACAAAAAGGCACCGCATCATGTTACAGAAAGTTTCTACCCAGAGTAGCCTTTGCAGATTTGCTCTTAGCGATGAGGAAAAATTATGTGATGAAAGGGTAAAAGAGGAAATACGCAAAGCTTTTCAAGAGCTCAGAGCATTCCCCTTTGTTGTAAATTCAGGTATTATCGATTCATTAAAAAAAGGTGCCGACCCTTCATCGTTGAAAGATTTATTTGTTGCTATCCGAAATGATATATTTGCTGCAATTACCGATAGCCCGCAGGCAAAGGAAAAAATAGTATCCGACATCCGTTTGCAGGAGAGAATTTTAGATGCAATTATCACAATCCACAGTGCTATAGCCAGGGGTGATTTTACATCGATCATAAACCGCCGTTTTGTGCTTATCAAAGAAAGACCTGCCTGGCCAACACTATACTATCTTTCACCGCAAAGTGCTGTATTATCACATGTTGGACAGGGCCCGCAGTGGACAGAAATTCCTACAATTTATCTGGGCCTTAATATCTTCAATGTGCTTGCCCTTGATAAAGATCAAAAATTTGACAGAGCATTTTACTGGTTATTACGGGTTGAAGAGCGTGCGATAGAAACTGGATATTCGCACATTGAAGTGTACCCACCTCATGTATCACGTGCTCTCAATGAATTGCTTGATGAAGTCATACGCATTGCAACTATCTCAGAAGTTGAATTTAAAGAAATTCCTGCCCGCAAAAAAATACGTGCCTTTACTGCCCGTAACCGTGAAAGCTTTTTAAAAATGCTCAACGCCCGTCGTGATGATGGCAATTTTGATTTTGAAAAAAATTTGAAGGCAATACGATCACTTGAAAGGTTAGCACGCCGTTACAAAAAAGGCAACGATTTCAATTCATTGCGTGAAATTGTACGCCTTCTGGTGGCTGCATCAGGACATGATATTCATGAAATCCGCAATAACGCCAATATACTCTTAGAGCGCATCTTTGCACCTAAAGAATTTGATGCACCACTGGCTACTTCCTTTGTCAACTGCGCTGCTGGTAGTATTCATACATTTGAATTTTCCATACCGGAAGAAGGGAACTACTTTGTACGTATAATGTATAATGCAGGTACAAACCCTTACCCTCTGGAACAGGACATTGCATATACTGACATTGATTTGGTCTTCAATGAAACAAAAGGTGTTTACACTGCACACTACACATTCAACGAATTAGGCCACTATGACTTTCTTGTCTACAGGAAACGAAAAAAACGCTCCCAGTGGGTAGCATATGAAAGCTGCAGTGGTAGAATTAACGTCATCCCTGATGTGCGTGGCGAAATTGTTCTTGAAATATTTCCTGATATTTACGGGCATACCCGTATCTACTGGATGGATGAAGAACATCCAGGATTGGTGTACAATGAGCATGGCGAAGTAATCCGTTTAGGCCGCTTCAGCGACATTACCGCTCATTTAGAGGATTTAAAAGAGCGCTATCACATCACTGCGCTGTACCTTTTAGGTGTCCAAAAACGTGGCACCAACCGTGAAGACTGGGCACCCGAAGCTACATCCCCTTCACCATTTTCACCGGTTAGTTTAGTTCAAATAGAAGACTTTTTAGGCGGTGAAAAAGAGTTCTTAGAGCTCGTAGCTAAAGCTCATGCAATGGATATAAAAATCATTATTGACGTGGTCCCACACCTTAACCGCCGTAGCACAGAGCTTTCCGATGAGTACGCTGTTAAATGTTACGACGACAGCGGAAATCTGGTTATTCGTGCTTCAACTGATGGCCGTTACGGAAGCTGGAATGATGGGAAACTACTCAACTACCGCAAACTGGAAGTATGGGAATGGCTCATCAATAGTGTGTGTACATTAATTGAAAAATATGACATTGATGGCATACGTTTTGATTCAGCTCATGCGGTCCCCATCATGATGAAGAAGAACAACTATCCGTTTATTTGGGGGCAGTACCGTTCACTGGAATCGCTTGTTGAAGGTGAAATTATTGTTAATGACCGTGAAGACGGGCATTTTATCACAACAGGTTATTTTGACAGTGCCTGCAGAGATCAGATTGCCATACCTTTTCACTATCTTTTAATGAGTCGCATAGCACAAAAGCTGAAAGAGAAAAACAAAACGTTTTTTGTGCATTTAGCCGAATGTTACTGGGGACATGAGCGCTATCTTACCCGCAGTGGAATTATCCCTTACAATTCAGCTCTTTTTAAAATTTGCGAAGGGATTATCCATGGCACCACTGATGTCCGTGAAGTGTATCACTTTTACGATAACTATCTGCCATACGCCCTCCCACCGGGTACTGAGCTTTTAGGTATACTGGGAAATCATGACGAACGACGCGCACTCAATACGTTTGGGCACAGGGGACTCAGAGCTGCTATTGGGCTTACCATCTTTATGAATAACATCATCATGGATTATGAGGGAAGTGCCGAAGGCGAAAGCTGGAAAGTATTTCTGGATAATATCTATGTGAACTGGAATCAGTTTGAGTATGTTGCTCACCGCAGCTTAGAGTCATTTTATCGGCAATGGTATCGTTTTCACCGCAACAATAAAGGCAAAGGGTATTTGATATGGGCCAATAATACTCAGGTTGCAGCATCCATTAAATTTACCGAACATACCATATGGATTGGAGTTTTCAATTTTGCCGATAGCTCTCAGAATGTGGCATTGCAGTTTGACAACCCGCGACTGCCCATTGCTGATGATACCTTTTTTAAAGTAGTTGATCCTGTATATTCACCTATTACCAAACATTATAGTTACTTCACAGGGAAGGAGCTTAAAGCTTCAAAAATCTATTCGGTTGTTTCATACACTGACAGGATCAAACTGTTAAAATTAGAGCCGGTCAGTGATATTGCGCCATTGTACAGTGAATTCTTGCGAGATTCACTTTTCAGGTTATATTCAATCAGCAACCCCGAAAACTTTAAATCAAATTTCATGTTCCTTGAAACAATTGCACATTCTTCCACTTTTGAAGGATTTATTGCATTTTTGAAGAATCACATTATTGCACAATTTTATCCGCAGTATAAAAATTTCATTGAGATAGGTTTTAAACGAATCCTCTTTTACATGTTTAAGTTTGGGTTCAAATCCGGCAACGACATTGTGCAATTAATTGAGGATCTTGCCGCACATGATGATACAAATATATCTGACCTTGGCAAAAGCATTAAGTTTCATAACCGACCAGGCCCCATTATATTTGTATCTGCCGAGGCAGAGCCATTTTCCAAAAGTGGAGGCCTTGCTAATGTTGTGTATGAGTTGCCGCGTGAGCTTGTAAGTCTGGGTGAAGAAGTAATAGTAATAACCCCAAAATATCGCCATGGCGATGAAAAGGCTATGGAAAAGATGAACAACGCATTAAAAAAATACAATGTACGGTACACTGGTAAAAATGTGCGCTTCATGATAGAACATGCTACCTATGAAGCTGGTGTACATTATGCACAGGTTGATGGTATTCATTATTATCTACTGGATCATCACGAGTTCTTTGATGGTTTGTACTGGGGATATACTGGTCAGGAAAAGTTACGTCGCCGTATTGCGTTTGCCCGTGCTACAGCTGAGCTTATCACCACCTTTGGCCTGTACCCACTTTTTGTCATCACCAATGATGCATATACTGGTATTTTTAACGGCATTGTCCGCAGTGACCATGTGTACTATGATAATCCAAACTTCAAAAGAACATCTTTCTTTCACATTATACACAACGGAGGCTGGCAATATTTTGATTCATATCACCGGTATGAAGATGGCAAAGACCTATTCTCTTTATTTAATCTTCCGCACTGGCGCTACACTGATTTTTCTGACCCCAATGATTACAACAAGATAAATTGTATGGCTACCGGCATACGATTTGCCGATAGAGTCGTTACGGTGAGCCCTTCATATGCAAAGCAGATAGAAAAAGCCTGTGATGGTCTTGAAAAGATTTTACATAATGTTATTGGTATAAGCAATGCGCTGGGAGTTGATTTTAAAAACAGAATTCTTATGCGTTTTCACAATTCAGGTTTTATTGATGAATATTATCCCGGAATGGTTGAATCTCTAACTTCTAATCCTGGAATATTTACAACGGTTCAGCATCGTTATCCTGAAATACTTGAAGGTATCCGTAATTGTGAAAAGATCACAGATCCTCTGCGCAGGGAGTATGTAACCCACATACGGAACAAACTGTGTTTGCAATTTAAATTAGGTTTTGAAATTAATCCTGATGCCATTCTGTTTTCCATGATTCACCGTATAGCTGAGCAAAAAGGTTTTCAGCTTCTTCTGGATGCTTCATATGGGATATTTACTACACTGGGATTTCAGGGGGTTATTGGCGGTGCAGTAGCCTGGGGGGACCAGCGTGGCAGCGAGTTAGCCACCGGGCTGCTACATTTGCAGGGATATTATCCAAAAAATGTGCATGTTAATTTAGGCTTTCAGGATATCAGCATCCCTCTTCTGTGCAGTGATGTTTTTTTAATGCCATCATTGCATGAACCTGGTGGCATTTCACAGCTTGAAGCACTGGCATGCGGATGTTTGGTTGTTGCACGTGCAACAGGAGGTCTGCGTGACACCGTCATCCCCATACGTATGAAAGATTCTTCAGTTGAAGGTAATGGATTTTTATTTTCTGATTTTACTCCTACATCATTCTATGATGCTATGCAACGCTGTGCAGAATTCTTTCGCACTGGCGATGATACAATAAAGGCACTGGCACGCAAAAATGCCATGCAGTCAGTCTATTTCTGGGATAAACCAGCAAAAGAATATATTGATGTCCTGTATTCGCATAAGGAAATTGTAAGGGTAGTATAAAATAAAAGAGCCTTCCACAAACACCATCAGTACAAGTGGGAGGCCCTGGAGTGTAAAATGATCTGGTAATTTAATCGGAATGGTAATGTTAAAACTTGAATGTTTTATTGTGTTATGAAAAAAAAATATATCATTGCAGTAGCATTATTATTGCTACTATCCTGTTCCTCAAATGACAAAGCAGAGTTGGGGAATATTGTTGGATCTATTAATGGACAGCCGGTTATACCGTATACTGCTAACAAACTCTACATATTACCCTTTACTAATCAGACCAGTATCCCCGGCTATGAAGAAAAGATAAAACAACGGATAACAGAAAAAATCATAACAGGTGGCAGGTTAGCGATAGCTCCGGTACAGGCTGATAGCGATGTAATACTTACAGGCACCATTCAGTCATTGCAGGTGCAGCCAATAGTAATTGACAGCGCAGGTATAATTAAAAAAAAGCGATTATTAATAATTGCTGTGATAAGCTTAATAAATAATCAGACTAAAAATTACATTTTTCACAATATCACTGTACAGGCATTTAAAGAGTATTCCGACATTGAAGCACCTGTTACACCAATTAACATTGTCCAGGACGATGTGGAGCAGATGTTAGCTTCTCGGATTGCTTTACAGGTTGAAACAGGCTGGTATACTACTCTTAAAACAGGGGTGGAAAAAGGAAGAAAATAATATGACACAAAAGGCATTAAAGGTTAGTGATCTGCAATTGGCCATTCAAAAGGAACTATCGCACATATACTGCTTTTGTGGAAATGATGAAAACCAGAAAGAAGAAGCCCTTACGCTCATTGCATCACGACTATGGAAAAACAGCAAACCTCACGATTATAAAATAACAACGTACTTTGCTGAAGATGCACTTGAGCAGGCTCTTGCTGCCATAGCGTCAGTTTCACTTTTTGACGATACTGCTTTATATATAATCAAACATTGTGAACAGGTAAGTGCTTCAAAAAAAATTCATACAATGGTACTTGACTGTATTAATAATCTGCCCAACTGTGCCTATGTTATTTTTGATACTCAGGAGAATAAGCTACCTTCATTGCTCCCTTCACACATTCACACACACATTCCCGTTATCCAGTTTTATAGACCCTTTGAAGAAAATTGCAAATCATATATACTGAAAAAGTGTAAGGCTTTATCATTAACTATCTCACAGGAAGCAACAGAACTTCTTGTTGAATTAACAGCAAGTAACATCAAAGAGATTGATGATATTCTTACCACCATATCTTTTTCTGGACATACTGATATCTCAAAAGATTTCCTTGAAGGTTTTGTCATAAATGAAAGAGAAGCAATAGAATTTGAATTTGTCGATTGCTTCTTTTTAAAGGATAAACGTGCATGGGACCTTCTTTCAGAAGCTATTGAACGTAATGTAAGTCAAATATTGCTTGTATCCCTTTTATTCAATCATGCACAAAAATTAGAGCAATTTCATGTACAAACAGCAAAAGGTGTTCACTTTGATTCACTCATGAAAGAATTGAAGATATATGGAAAAAGGCAAAAAATGTTTGCCAAACAGGTATCTATCTATACCCTTGATAATGTTAGAAAATTAATTGCAATGCTATATACCTATGACATACAGCTTAAAAGCTATCACTCTGATGGGTTTTTTAAAGAAAATCCTTTATTAGATCTTTTATTGCAATTTTCTTTGTGATGATACTGTTTATATGGATCTGCTCCAAACAATAACTGAAAATAAGGAAAAGTTCATAGCGTTTAACAATGAAAAGTTTAAGCGCTTTCAACAGCTTATTCCCAATCCCGCAATGCGTCGAATTGTCAATACCATCCCTTTTTTACTCTGCATCAATAATAAAAAGATGCCCGGTTATGTTGAAGGTGATGTGCCTTTAGGAATAAAAAATTTCAAACTTGATGAAGATACAAAACGGTATTTGCATGGGCGTTATCCTGGTATCACCTTCCATGATTTTGAACGTGGCGATTTTATCAAGATGTTTGCTGTTATGGGTAGTGTTGGCACAGTAGCATATAATAAAAAATCAGACCTTGACTACTGGGCATGTATTCATAGAAACACTGTGTCAAAAGAAGCATTTGATAATTTTAGAAAAAAAGTGACCCTTGTACAGGAATGGGCTTCAAAAGAATTAGAAGTACCCGTTCATATATTTATTAACGATATTGAAAGCGTTAAAAATAATATTTTTGCAGAAGACGAAGAAGAAGCATTTGGCACAACCGTTGGTGCAGTTTTGAAAGATGAATTTTTCCGAAGTTCAATTATCATTGCAGGCAAAATTCCTTTCTGGTGGGTTGTTCCCAGTTTTATTAAAGATGATGAATATGAAGCATTGTATAACCAACTCCCTGATGAAATGAAAAGGGATGATTTTATTGATCTGGGAAATCTTTATGAAATATCCAAAGAAGATTTTCTGGGAGCTGCTCTTTTTCAGATAATAAAATCACTGGGGAACCCTTTTAAATCCATCTTAAAGATTGGAGTTCTGGAAAAATATCTGTTTGGAAAAAGCGATTCACCACTTTTAAGCCAGAAAGTTAAAATGCATGTGCTGCTCAGCCGTCTCACCAATTCAATACTGGATGCCTACCTTTTGATGTTTGATGAAGTTTATGACTACTATAGCCAGACAATGAATGACCCTGCAATACTTCAAATATTAAAGCAAAACCTTTATTTAAAAATTGATCCACAGCTATCTAAATATGTAGGGATAAAAGATAAAAAGAATATTCCCTATAAAGTAGCCGTAATGTTTAAGTATGTCCATGATTGGAACTGGAACATTAAAATTATTCAGGATATGGATAACTTTGATAACTGGGACTTCCAGCGAGTTATGCATTTCTGGGATGCAGTAAAAAAATTCATGCTGATTAGTTATCAAAAAATATCATCGCAGTTTAGCACCCTTAATTTGAAACAACAAATATCTGAAACTGATTTTACATTATTATCGCGAAAAATAAAGTCACATTTTTCGGTTGAAGAGAATAAGGTTGATAAGCTTATAACATTTAAAGACACTCCCGCTGAACCCATTTTATATATTGAACCTGTTAATGAAGGGATCCGTGAAGTTAAGTGGCGGCTGTTTAAAAGAAACCGCAGTGAAAAAAATGTATTCACTACCACTACATTGCGCACTGAAAGCGATCTGGTTAAGCTATTAGTATGGTTAACGGTTAATAATGTTTATGACCATTCAGTGACCCGAGTTAATATCCAATCTGGATATGTGCGAATAAATCAGAATCTGGTTGTGGAACTGCTAAACCAACTGTCAAAATTTTTTTCCGAAAAAGGGAAAATTAAAACCAAATACTATCTCAAACCAGCTTTTAACATGCTTCAATGTATTATTCTTAACTTTAATAATGATGCTGCGGAACATTTAGATTCATTATATCATGTCTATTCAACTAGCTGGGGCGAACAGTACATCAAACAATACTCCAATATCATTGATATTGCACACATACTTCAAAATATCCTTAAAGATGGTCTTGAATTAAAACTTCCATTTGACGATTATTGCCTGATAAACAGTCCAGGTACCCACAAACGCTTTTGCAAAAATTTTATACAGCTTTTTAGAGAATCATATAACGCTATAGTTAACAGCCCTACCCCCCATAGCCGTTTTATTGGTGAGCTTGAAGGACTGTATTTTACTGCATTGCGTAACAATACCATTGAAGTTCAGGCTTTTGATCATATTGTAAAGGTATTAACAACACTCACCTTAAAACCCAGCATAGAAGCGCATTATACATTTTATGGCGATTCATACCATCTGCAGGTGCTGCAAGCATTGTATACCAAACGACTTACAAAAGGAATTACAATTGGTTATCTTGAAGACAGTGATAAATTACATGTATATGTATTTAATGAAAAAGGTAATATTTTTACCTTCTTTGCACCTAAAAATATAAAGAGCGTCTTTTTATATCATATATATGGATTCTGCACAAACGTCCTCAAACGATTACCAAGCAGCGTAAGGGAAAGTGAGTCCAGCATTATCTGCTATGGTGCTCAGGCTGATCGTAGAGGTGGCATTAGCCTTATTGATGAAACCGGTAAGATACATGGTGATTATCTACTGAATTTTACAAAATCCAAGGCCCTCCGTGTTCAGATAGCTCGCCATATGGGGAATGAAATTTTTTACAATTTTATATTTCCCGACAATGTAACTTCTGGATTTATGACAATTAAAGAACTTTACAGTGTAAAACGGAAAATTATTGAGTTAAAAAACATGGGAATGCCAATATATCCTTATATTGGTGAACTTGTATTTAATGATCTGAATCAAAAAGAAATGTTAATAGGATCAAGCATTTACTTTGTGGAAAAATATAAATTAGAACTCATGCTTCAGCGGACACAAGCATAGAAAAAATCAATATTCGCCGCCAGGGAAATTATCCTTAAAGAAGCGTATTTTCTTTTTCTGGGTTTCAACTTCCTGTTTATTAATAGTGCCTTTTTCCAATGCTATATCCAGTAGTTTTACTGCTGTGTCGTCTTCATCTTTTTTTACCTTATCTTCATCATCCTGCTGTAACTTTGCAATCTTTCTATCAATGTCATCCTGCGTTAACATTGAAAATTCCTGTTCTTCCAGTTCTACTGCTGTCTCTTTAATTTTATTTTCTTTTTGCTCTTTCTTTCTGGAAGGTTTCTTTTTAGGTTCAGCGATTAAAGCTTCACCAACTTCTTCCTCTTCTGGCTGCAGATTGGCTGGTGGATTTGCTATTTTTAACTCTAACAGTTTTATGCGTTCACCTAACAAAATGTTTATCTGCTTTTCAATGGTTATAAATATAGGCTGAGTAAAGGATTTATTCCTTTGCAAAGACTTTTCCAATTTTCTGAGTTCACGAATATCCTGGTCTATCATTTCAATTCGTTTAAGCACATGGATAACTTTCATAATCAAACCTCAAAAGTAATGTTAAGTTATTTAGCCTGTAACTCAATCACCAACATCATTGTGGTCGTTACACCCTTGTGTATTAAAAAGTTTATAATACACAGTTAAAGTAATGTACATTAATTATAACATTAATGTCAATAAACTTTTACTACTGGAAACGATTTTACTAATTAAAATAAACAGTCTGGTCATCATCCACTGCAAACTGCAATCCACAATCGGGGCATTTAAATTTACCGGGTGAATGTATCCGTACCATCGTTTTACAGTCAGGACATTCAATAACCAATGGATGTTCAAACACCATGGAGGTCTTTGCTACTGGTTTTGTCTGTGTATATGTTTCTATTATTGGGCTTTCTTTTGGTGGAACTGGTTTTTCTATAATTTTTACATCTGTATCATGCACCGCTTCCATTGCTTCATCCAGTGAATTACAGCGTTTTACCGGAAGCGCAATGATATCAATCAATGTCATTATCTCTTTATTACAATTGCAGAGCACCACCACACCGCCACCTGATTCAACCACCCGTTGTGCATATATTAATGCGCCAAACCCTGTTGAACTGATATAGTTCAGCTGCGAACAATCAATGATTATAGCAGTGAATTCTTTCGTAAGTGTTGCAATATACTCTTCAAACTGCACTGCATTAGTATGATCAATGTACCCCTCAACAGTTACTATCGCTACTGAATCTTTTACTGTATGCTGAATAAACATTTCAGACTACTCCTTCACCGGTATGGCTTCTTTAATTATGGAGCCCATTTGAACAGGTTTGTCACAAACGGGAGCACTAAACTCTTTAACTTCCAGCAATATCCTTTTTTGTTTAATGAATAGAACAATACCAGTACATAGTGAAAACACCAGTGCTACCCCATACAGTATTATGAGCATATAGAACAATTCCTTATAATTACTGTTTATCATTTCATAAATAGGGCTTTTGACAATAATACAGTTAATGGTGCCTATGGATTTGCCTTTAGAATATACAGCCTTTGTTACCAGCCAGCTATTGGTATTTATATCTTTATATAAAAACTTCTGTATGTACTTTCTGATAATTGTAGTATATGGCAAAGGCAGGTCGGGAACAAAATAATCAAAGATAAAAAGTTCCCGGGATTGTTTTACATGAGGATAGAGAATCATATCGATATTGTAATAAAACTCATCATTGGCAATGTTACCTTTAAGCTCTTTTGCTTTTTCTTTATCAGAATGGGCAACTATTGTGCCATTATCTAAAACAAAAAAAACTTCTTTTATTCCTGTAATGTTTTTTGATTCTTGTATGAGCGATAGTAACTGGGAAGATGACCTGGTTGCATATGCCAGCTCTGCAGCATCAGCATATGTTGTGATTAACGTTTTGGATACATTTTTTACCTGGATTGTAAACTCATCTATTTGGGATACCAGTTGCCTGTATTTATAAAAAATGGCGCCAGATGAAGTTAGTGTCGCTATAATGAAAAATAGGATCATCACAAACGCATAAGGGAACTGTACTTGTTTATCTTTTTGCATAATTATTCACTATGTTTTTTAAAATACCTTGCAATATTTTATGCTATAGATGTACTGTTAATCTGCTTATGATTGCAATCAAACTAAAGCAGAACTATGATACTACTCATTTTTATATTTATCGGATAATAATGCATTGATATGTATATTTTTTCCCTGGAGAAAAAGACAATGGCAAGCAAGGAAGAAATCTTAGAGGAATGGGATTGGGAGAGGGGAGTCCCAACAGGTAATCCTGTAGCAAGGAGCATTGCCCACAAACAGGGTATTGCACATGAAGGAGTACATTTATGGGTGGTGCGTACACAACCTCAAAAAGAGATACTCTTTCAGATGCGTGCATCACACAAAGATATGTATCCAGATTATTTAGACATTACCGTGGGAGGCCATGTGCCTTTTGGACTATCCAGCAATAAAATTCAGAAGGAAGCATATGAAGAAATTGGAATTACGTTTGATGAAAAACAGCTTATTGATTTAGGTTATTACAGGTATGAAGAAATTAATGATATTCTTTTTCACAGGGAATTCCAGCGTGTGTATCTCCTTTTTTCAAACAACCCTCTTTCTTCATACTCGTTTAATGATAATGAGGTGAGCAGTATTTATGCAGTGCCCCTTGATTACTGTAAGGAGCTTTTTTTCAATGATTACCCTTTGACAGTTGAATCATTTAACGGAACAGATACCATTTGTACCACAATATCAAAAAAAGATTTTCACCCTCTACTTTTTGCACCATCTATGGCACAGTATATGGAAATACTATTTAAAGCAATTGATGAACTTTTTACAAAAGGCACAGTTACTGTTTCAATGTCGTAGGTTAGATTGAACAACAATGAGTGTACCTGCTATTTCATATAAGGAAACCCTTGTATGGGAAAATCCCGTTTATGTTGATGTCCGTGCTCCAGTTGAATTTTCAAGGGATCACATTCCCTATGCTTATAATTATCCACTCTTTGACGATGCTGAACGAGCATACATTGGGACGTTATACCATACTCATGGCCAGGAAAAAGCTCTTCTGGAAGGTGTGAGCATTGCCTCATTAAAGCTAAAAGATATGCTATCGTTTTTTTCCACATTAAAACAAAATCACGTTATCATTTACTGTTACCGGGGAGGAATGCGTTCAGAATCAGTTGTATCATTCTGCAATTCCTTAGGATTTTCTTTTTATAAGCTTGATGGCGGTTATAAAGCATATCGGCTGTATGTTAGGGAATATCTTACAGAATTTACATTTACCATGCCAGTTTTTACTCTCTATGGTCTTGCTGGATCAGGTAAAACGAGAGTACTAAAAAACATTCCATATGCAATTGACCTTGAGCATTACGCAGGTAACCGGAGCTCTCTTTTTGGCAGCTTAGGGATGCCCAATCATACACAAAAATATTTTGAGAGCCTGATAGCTCAAAAACTGCGAACTATTAAACAATGGCGGTATTGTATTTTTGAAGGCGAATCGCGAAAGATTGGCAACTGCCATATCCCCCATTGTGTTCTTCATCCATTGCAAAACGGGAAAGCTATATGGCTTGAAACCCCACTGGAAACAAGAATCCAGAATATTTATGATGAATACATGCCATTTATACGTGAAGAAGTAATATTGCCAATATTAGACAAATTGCAGCCTACAATGGGAAAATCAAAAACTGCCCATTGCAAACACCTTTTCAAACAGGGCAATATACATGAACTAATAGAATTTCTGCTACTGCATCATTATGACCCTGAATATATATATAGCATAAAGCATATTTCTTTTTTGGCTTACATTCCTTTCAAGGATCCAGTGACTACTGCATCTGAGATGGATACTCTCATTAAAGATATGCTTTGAGTATAATATCTTTTTTTTGTTGACTTCAATAGTAAAATTTTGTATTGCTTATAGAAACACCATAATTACTGTATTGTAAACAAATAACACAATACTAAAAACAAATTGCAGGAGGTCATTAGTTATGAAAAAATTATCTGTATTGATGATAGCAATTCTTTTGGGTTTTGTTGCCTGTGGTGGCGGCGTTCAGTACCAGGATGCAAGTAAAGCTGAAGGCTCAAGAGAATGGGGACCAAAAGAAATTAAAATGACGGTCAACAAGATGGTTGAATCAATGTATAAATTTTTAAAAGAAGAATGGAAAAAACCTGCTTTTATTGAAGTGAAACAGATACGAAATAAAACATCAGAGCATATTGACACCCAGATGCTTGCTGATGAAATAACCACAAACCTGATTAAACGCAGAATAAAATTCGTTGACCAATCATTGACCGCCGATGCTATCGCCGAAATGGAAAAGGGCATGACTGGCATGGTTGACCCGGAAAGCGCTATCCCTGTTGGCGAATTAAAATCACCTAATATGTATTTAACCGGTGAAGTACGAGAAAACGTACGTACAGTGGGAAGTAAATCAGTTCAATACCTTGTAGTAACGCTCAAACTCATTAACCTGAAAACGCAAGTAGTGGAATGGCAGGATCAGCAGGAATTTTTAAAATCTGCCAGTAAAAAGAAGATAACTTTTTAACACTGAGGAATTACTATGATGCGTAAAGTGAAATCTCTGCTTGTTGTAATGTTACTTATAGGAGTTGCTGCATGCGCCAGTTATGATTATAACAAGCAGATAGCTGAGGTTGAAAAAATGTTTTATGCGGGGCAATACAAAGAAGCAGCTCGCAAATTGCTCCCTATGGTTAATAAAAAATCAAAGGATCAACTTCTTTACATGATGGAATGTGGTCTGATGCTTCAGGTTGCCGGCGATTATGAGAATAGTACCAAAGTTTTTACTGAAGCAGCTAAAATTGGTGACCAGATAACAGTAAGCCTGAGCAAGGAAGCAGCGTCATTACTTCTCAATGAAACAACTACCAACTACAATGGTGAGGATTTTGAACGGGTACTGATCCACATGTACCTTGGCATAAACTATCTCATGCTCTCAAAACCGGATGAAGCACGTGTTGAGTTTAAAAAAGTAAATGATATGCTGAGGGATATAAATGTAACAACCGGTAAATCTTATAAACAAAATGTAATGGCAAAATACCTCACTGCTATAGCGTTTGAACTTTCTGCTGATGCTGATAATGATATGAATGACCGCGAATTTGCCTATATTGAGTACAAGCAAATTTATGAACTCAACCCCGGTTTAACGATGGTATATCGTGACCTACAACGGCTTGCAAAACAGTTGGGTGACATGGAAGACTATAATAGCTGGATTGCCAAATTTGGCAAGCAGGATGCAATTCCCAATAATGCAGGGGAGCTTATCGTCATAGTCCAGAATGGAAAAGCAGCTATAAAACAATCACGCGGACCACTTCTTTCGGATCAATCTATGAAAGCAACAATTCAGGTAACCCTTAATGGGATGTCGTTAGCTGAAGGTGTTACCGTTGCAGGGGTACTTCTGGCACTCCATAACGCTGAAAACCCAATACCAAAATTTGTAAAACGGGGCAATAATATCAATTACCTTATTGTCAATGCAAATGGTAAGGATGTTGGGCGCTCCATTATGCTGGAGGATGTAGCTTCCACAGCAGTAAAAAATCTTGAGGACGATTATGGACGCATATATGCCAAAGTAGCTGCTGGTATTGCAGTTAAAGCTGCTGCAGCAGTGGCTGCTGGGTATGCGGCAAAAAAATTAGCTGAAGAATCCAAAAAAATGGGTGGTTATGCAGGGCTCATTGGCACCGTAGTTGGTACTGGTGTTGGTGTAGGGTTATTATCTAAAATCAAACCCGATCTCAGGTGCTGGCATACATTACCTGAAAACTTTCAGCTTTCACGTATATTTTTGCCTCCGGGTAAATATACAATTACTTTAAAATTTGTAGACCATGGGGGGAATATTATAGGAACACAAAATGAAACTGTAGAAATCCAATCGGGGAAGAAAACATTTCTTAATAAACGTATATTCCCTCAACCAAGTTCACGGTTTGGGATAAATATTGAATCAAACCAGGGTAAAGGATACCTGGGAGCTAAAATAAAAACCATAACACCAGAGAAAGCCCAGGAACTTGGGCTTTCTTTTTCTTCTGGTGTTTATGTTAATGAAGTCATTCCCCAAAGCCCTGCCGCACAATCAGGTATACAGCCTGATGATGTTATAATAGCAGCTGACGGCAAATCAATTCAAAAACCACAAGATTTAGTTCAGATAGTAAGAAACTCTCAAATAGGACAAACATTACAATTACTGGTAATTCGCAATAAATCCCAAATGACAATTCCTGTTATTATTGGCAATGCACCAGAAAAAATATATAATGCCACTCTGCCCTCCAATCCTGGTAATACGAGTTCAGAAACACCACAATAGGCTTTCCTGAGTAAATAGATTTTTTATATTTTTATTGCAAAAAAATATACCCTCCATGAGATGGTTATTAAGTAATGGTGTGTTCTATGCAAAATAACCATAATAGCATGGTTCCTATAAATGATATGACCATTCAATCAGCCACTGAAATGGTATTAATGTTTCAGTTGCCAGCATGTGTTATAAGTGTTTCTGGCGAAGTTATAGCTTCAAATGGTGCTTTTTCTGATCTAGTGGATGTCAAAAACCTGTCTCTTGATGTTACCCATCCTTTTTATCCAGAATACCGAAAACAATTAGCAACCTCGTATTTAAAGGCATTAAAAGGCATATCCAGGCAATGTTTTGCAGTTTTTCGTAATAAAGACAACCAGCGTGTTTCAACTGAAATCTATATTTTCCCTGTATTTCAGGGTACCATCATTGTTGCTCTTTTTGTACTTTTACAGATAGTTGATGAAAGAATACTATCTTTTGATAAATCAACTGACACTATTATCAGTCAGGAAAGTAAGAATTACGAAACATTGCTGTATGAATATTCACCATTTCCAATATTGCAGATTGATCAATCAGGCAATATTGTTAAAGCAAGCCCCTCGGTACAGGAACTTATAGGCTATGAAATAGAAGATTTGAAGAAGAACAGAAATCTTCTCTATCGCGCTTTAAATCACTATGATTTTAATCGGATGCGCTTAACGTTATCTCAAATATTTGAGGGAAGTATTGGATACAAACGAATTGGTGAAGTACGCTTTATAACAAAAGACAAAGATGAACGATGGGTTAATGCAACCTGTTATCCCGTTCACATTCAAGGTACACCACCAATTGTTGAGATTATCTTGGAAGATATTACCAGAATAAAGCGTATGGAATATCAGTTGCAACAACTCAGCAGATTTCATATTATTGGTGACCTGACAAAGGGATTTCTTCATTCATTCAATAATATAATCAATATAATGTTAAATAAAGCCCAGTGGCTATTGCAGATTACTGAAAAGCCTTCATTTCAGGAGGGCCTGAAACTTATCATTAAATCTGCAGAAGATGGTATTCAGCAAATTCGCCGTATTGAAGAATTTATTGGCAGAGATAAACTAGAAGAAAAATGTGATATTAATGTCGTGGAAGCAATTGAAGATGCAATTGAATTTGCAAAAATCCAGTTTAAAGTTGAAGAAGCCCAAAAACGAAGATCTGTGGCTATTGAGCGGAGATATTTTTCACTTGTCAGTATGTATGGTGATCCCCATATATTCAGGGATTTGCTGCTTGCAACTATTTTTAAAGTTGCTTCAGTAATAGCAACTAAAGGTATTGTTGAAGTAACGTTAAAAAAGAACAGTACGTTAACAATTGCAATAAAAGCAAAAAAAGAATCCTTTGACATTAAAGATGAATTTGCATTTATTTCAACTATTGACCTTTCAAAATTAGCTGAGCAAAATCATGCAAAACTGATGGAAGAAGAATCTTTACAGGATTACTCAATTACCATTATCCTTCCTGAAGATACTGTTTCAACGCTTCCTCATAAAGAACAGCAAATCCCACAAAAAAAATTACGAGACATGGATATATGTATTGTGGAGGATGAACCAGCATTGCAGGAAATCATGTATGAAGTATTTGATTCACTTGGTAACAGGGTTTCAGTTTTTAATAACGCTGATCAAGCATATGAATCATTCAAGGTTAATAAATTTGATATTGTTATTGCTGACTACGGATTATCCGGTACAACAGGGCTGGAATTACTAACGAAAATAAAAGAACAAAAAGAAGAAACAATAACCGTTCTGCTAACAGGATGGATTCTGAATAATATTAAGGCTTATAAAAATGTCATTGATATATACATGCATAAGCCATTTAAATTAGATGTTCTCATTAATGAAATTTCCGCTGAAATGTCCAAACGCCATACATTTTAATAATCACAGTATATTACTCATTTTTTCCATCATATCTTTTTTTCCCAAGGCCACTATAATATCACCTGCTTCAATAACTTCTGATGACTGAGGGTTAAATATCATTTTCCCCTGCGTCTTTTTTATTGCAACAATTATTACCCCATAATCTTTTCTTAAATTGCTTTCTATTAAACTTTTCCCAACCATTGGAGATTTATGACCAACCTTCAGTTCCTCCATTGCCAACCCTAACTCTGAATCCATCATAGCAGTATCTAAAAAATCAACTACCGTTGGGCGCGTTAAAACCTCAGCCATACGTTTACCTCCAATCTTGTATGGAAGTATAACCCTGCTTGCACCTGCTCTCAAAAGCTTAACCTCAGATTTTTCATCTGAACCCCGGGATAATATAAAAATATCATTGCGTAAACCTCTAGCAGTTAACACAATATACACATTGTCAGCATCAGACATTACTGCTGTCACTATCCCTTTGGCTTTCATTATTCCTGCCTTCAGCAAGGCCTCTTCACTTGTAGCATCCATTGCAACAAAAAGATATCCTAATTTTTCAAGTTCTTCAATGGCAGCCGGATTATTCTCAATAACTACAAAAGGAACTTTTCTGTCAAATAGCTCTTTGCATATAAGTTTTCCTATTCTACCATACCCACAAATGATATAATGGTTCTGTAATGATTGAATCTGTCGTTCCAATTTTTTCCTCCCAAATTCTTTTCGTAATTCACCTTCAATAATCATACGTAACAGTGTTCCAATAGCATAGGCACTAATTGAAACACCACTCAAAATGATTGTAATGGTAATAATGCGTCCATATATAGTTAATGGTTTAACTTCCTGAAACCCAACCGTACTGATGGTTATCATGGTCATATAAAAGGCATCAAATGGTTTCATATCTTCAAATATATAATACCCTGCAGTCCCAAATCCAATAGTACCAAGCAGAAGAATTAAAGCCATTCGCAATTTTTTAAATTCCATACAAACCCTTACATGTTTACTAATGTAGTTATTCTGAAGTTACAATAAGTGTGTAAAATTATTAACAATTGTAAATAATTTTTTAAAAAAATAAAATTATATTTGATTTTTATTAAATACTATCATAACTTTTCTAAAAATACAGTATATATATTATAAAATAGACTTTCAAATGTTTTCTTAAGTAAAAATACACTTTATAATGAGAGGTGATGTTATGGCAGCATTTCAACACAGTACAGGCACATTTATTGGTAAAGGCGGTATAGAAATATTTTTCCAGCAATGGGAAGTAGCTAACCCAAAAGCAGTTCTTGTTATTGTCCATGGCCTGGGTGAACATTCAGGACGATATGGTAACCTCATTGATGCTTTGCAGAATAAAGGTATTGCAATCTTTGGACTTGACCACAGGGGTTTTGGCCGAAGTGGAGGTAAGCGGGGCCATGTTGATAGTTTTATGGATTATATCTATGACTTAAAGATCTTTGTCAACATGATCAGGGATAAATACCCTCATAAGCCGGTTATTATGTTAGGCCATTCAATGGGTGGTGTGTTAGCTCTTAAATATGCACTTACCCATGCTGAAGATCTGGATGCACTCATTCTCTCTTCACCAGGTCTTGTCCCGGCTATAAAAGTTCCTGCATGGAAAAAGAATCTGGCACTATTTCTTTCTTCCAGAATTCCTTCATTAACCATGCCATCGGGTCTTGATGCAACAACTATCTCCCGTGATAAAGAAGTGGTTAAAAAATATTTAGATGACCCACTTGTCCATGACAAAGTAACACCACGGTTTTATGTAGAAATGATGAATACAATCGATGAATGTATCAATCGTTGTGGAGAGATTAAGCTCCCATTATTACTATTCCATGGTACTGCAGATGCGCTGGTATTAGATGAAGCAAGTAAAATTGTGTATCAGAAAGCCAGTTCAAAGGACAAAACACTTAAACTTTTTGAAGGCTTATATCATGAAACAATGAATGAACTTGAACCTGAACGCAAAAAAGTGCTTAAAGTTGTTGCTGACTGGATTGTTGCCCATGCAAAAAAAACCACCACAACCAAACCAAAAGCAGCATCAAAACCTGTCAAAAAAGAAGCACCAAAAAAAGCAAAACCAAAAAAGGTAACTCAGGGCAAATCTAAACTTGCAAAAAAAGCAAAAAAGAAATAGTTATTTAGTAAACTGGAAGTTACTCTATAAAACTATCGCTTTGATATAAATAAACGTGTAAAATAAAAAGCCGGGTGGGAGAGCCCGGCTTTTTACTGTGGTGTTGCGATGCTATCGTAAGTGTTATTTCAAAAGTTGTAATACTGTTTGTGACTTTGTATTTGCCTGTGCAAGCATAGCAGTAGCAGCCTGTGTAAGTATTTGATTCTTTGTAAATTCTGCCATCTGCTCTGCCATATCGGTATCACGTATACGACTTTCTGAAGCCTGGATATTTTCATAGGCATTCATCAAACCTTTAGCAGCATGTTCTAACCTATTGTAATATGCACCTAAGTCTGCTCTTTGTTTTGAAATTTGCCGCAATGCCTCATCAGCCAGCCCAATAACCGCATTGGCTTTGCCTGGCGTGGATATTGAAATAAATGTAAGCGTTACAGGATTTCGTAACCCTAAAGCAGCCGTAGTCATTGTTTCAATGAATACTCTTTCGCGCTGATGCATATTAGGTCCCATATGGAACCACATTGAAGCTGATGGATGAAGCCGTGCAAAAGCACCAGTCAAGAGCTTCATTTTGTTGAATTCAGCCTGTGATGCAATACGGTCAATTTCATCAACAAGCTCTGACACTTCAACCTGAATCTGCTGCCTGTCTTCAGGTGTATAGATACCGTTTGCAGACTGCACTGCTAAAACCCTGATTCTTTGCAGTATATCATGAACTTCCTGCAAATACCCCTCTGCAGTCTGAATCATTGACATACCGTCTTCCGTATTGCGTTCAGCCTGCCGTAATCCCTGAATCTGAGAACGCATTTTTTCGGACACGGCCAATCCTGATGCATCATCACCTGCTTTGTTGATGCGCATCCCTGATGAGAGCTTTTCCATGTCCTTGGTGATTGCCCAATCGTGAAATTTCAGCGTTCGGTGGGCAAAAATTGCGCTGATGTTGTGGTTTATAATCATGGTATCCTCCTTGAACGATATACTATCATCCGTGATAGCATTAACTATATAAATAGTTCATTCCAAAGTTCGTCGTATTGAAAAAATCGACTGAGATGCAGTATTGTCATTTATAAGCTTTTATAGGCGTTTATTACAATATATGTTGTTGTATGATAGTGTTTTTATTGTTTTACATTATATTTAAAAACTTATTAATTACTGCATTATAAACGTATACTGATTTTGCCTGCACAATTGCTCATTATTGGGAAGTATCTTCATAAACTAATGATTAGAAATAAAAAGTGAAAATTTTTTAAAATCTTTTTCTTGAATATATATATATTTTGGTAGATAGTGTATACTGTAATATTCCATTTGAAAATCATCAAGAGGTTATATGAACACACATACTGATAAAATATTTTCACTGATTGAATCAACTCCCTTTCTATCAAACATCATAAAAAAAGGTGGCATTCAGTTAAAGTGGGTTGTAACCGTATCCATGGTAATGGTGATAGTAATTGCAGTAATAAGCTTTTTGTTGATAAGTATATCCGAGAGAGCCCTTATAAAAGCCAACGATAAATTATGCCAGACTATCGCCTATAATATATCCTCTTCAGAAAGTTTTTTAACTGCAGAAAAAAAACCATTAAAGCGCTCCATGATTTTACAGGACATAGTGAAAGGACTTTCAAAAACAAACATTGAAGGATTTGTCTATGCTGCCATTTATGATACCCAGGGAATTATTGCTGAAAATAAGTACACCTATGCGGCTCATAGCAATGCAAAACTTCATGGCAAATACTATTCAAAAGATCTTTTAAAGCAATTTGAATCAATACATACTACAGTTAAAGAAAAAATTGAACTGACTATTGATTCAAAACCAACAGTCTGTTACCGGTATCGCGTACCTTTTGAGTTTTTCAAAGCTAAGATTGGCATTATTGAGATAGTATTTACTGAAGATGCAATTCTTGGCCCGGTTCACAGAGCACGGCTGGTAATGCTCATTGTTGCAGTTATTCTGTTGTCTTTGAGCATATATGCCGCAATGAAAATTGCACGACAAATGGTAGAACCAATTGTGCAATTGACATCAGGCGTTATACGGGTTAAGAAAGGCGACCTTTCTACCCGGCTTACTGTAACCACTCATGATGAAATTGGTATTTTGACAGAAGAATTTAATGAGATGATCAATCACCTGCGAGAAAAGCTCAAAATGGAAAAATTTGTTTCGGAATCAACTATCTCCATGATTCGTGAAAAAAGAGACGATGAGCTTGATCTTGGTGGGACAAGGAAAAATATGGCTTTTCTTTTCTCAGATATCAGAGGTTTTACAGCCATGTCAGAGAAGCTTCCTCCTGAAGAAGTTGTAACAATTCTCAATGAATATCTTGACTTGCAGGCTTCCATAATCAAGAAGCATGGTGGTGACATTGATAAATTTGTGGGCGATGAAATAATGGCTGTATTTGAAGATAAAAAGAAGGCTGATAGTGCCGTTGAAGCAGCTGTGGATATCATTGAATCTATTGAAAACCTAAACAAAAAGCGAGCTAAGGAAGGGAAATTGACTGTTACTGTGGGGATTGGCATTCACATGGGCGATATAGTTCATGGAAGGATGGGTTCAAAAGAGCGAATGGATTTTACATCTATTGGAGATGTTGTGAACCTGGCTGCACGGCTATGCTCCCATGCAGATTCGCAAACTATACTGGTATCGCAGGAAATTATTACCAACCTCACCAAAAGAAAATTCAAAGGTAAAAAACTTGAACCTATCAAAGTAAAAGGCAAGGAACACCCCATTCCCATTTTCCAGATAACCGGTAAAGCCTGATTACTCCTGATGTATAACCGGATAAAATTCTTTTCTGATAAAGTAGCTGATTTTGCGTAAAATTTCTTTATATTGCTTTTTATTGTTTTTAATATTTTCAAACAGTATTGCTGCCTGTACCAGGCTATCCAGATCCGCCTCTGTTATGCCCTGAGTATGCAGTTCTGCATGTTCAGTAGTGTTAAGAATCAGGTTATATTTTTTTGCAATCTCATCCAGTATTATGATTTCAATTGAAATATCAAGATTATCACCAATGGAATTGCCAATTCTCAAGGCATGGTAGGCAAAATTATTTGTCAAAAACGAATTGGCATCTAGCTTTTTAGCAACCAACTCCGGAACGGTATGGGTTGCTAAATAATTATTTAAAATTTCTAATCGTTTCATTATACTATTCCCCCATTAAAAAAATTATATGCTATCAATCTTTTCCTGATACCTCCAAATAAATTTCGGAATCTTTTGGGTAGTACCCGTATATGGATACTATCGTCCTGCATTGTCTGTGTTTATAATCATCCAATAGTTGCCTTAAAAAAGCAACTAAAATAAATTAACGCAGACTCTCCACAATAATTCAAAGAAACCACTCATTATTTACACACTAACTTTTTGCGATAGTTACTGTTAAATATCCCATTCTTAAGACCAGGATAAGGAAAAGAAACCCCTTTATTTTTTATTTGCAATTTTAAAACGATAATTTACAATGCTATTAAAATCTAATACTATATTCAGGGGTGCTTATGCCAAGAAAAGAGTACATTTCGGGGACTTTTTGCATCGACATTAAATGTACCCATCACAAAGCTTTAGAGCAATATTCTGGTGATGAGTATTTCAAACAAAAAGCCCTTATGTGCGCTGACTGTTACGCATGGAAATTTTTCACATGGCTTCGCGATCATAAGTATCGCATAATACAAACATTACCTGAGATCTCTGCTCGAGAACTGGCTGCACGCATTAAAGGCATTGATCCTGTAAGAGTTGAAGACTTGACCGAAGACGAAATATTGTGTTTATAGTATCAGAAATATAAACACTATATATTATAGATTATTTAACATTGCTACGGAGGTATACAATGATTCGTAACATAGGAATAGTTATTGTTTCTATTATAATTATTGCCATTGTACTTGATGCAGTTGTGTCCATACTTGCACGGCCTCAAGCTGGCAGAAAAGCATGCCAGGCTGCCAACATACCCTATAAAACAGTTATTGCTCACCGTGGAGCATCATACTGGGCACCAGAAGAAACCTATTTTTCATATAGTATTGCAAAAAATGTAGGTGCTGACTATTTAGAAATGGATGTACAAAGAACCAAGGATGATGTTATTATTGTATTCCATGACGATACATTAAACCGTATAACAAATGTTGCCGATGTTTTCCCCGGAAGAGAAAATGACCCAATCAATACGTTTACTATAGCAGAACTAAAAAGATTAGATGTAGGAAAATGGTTTAATACATCCTTCCCCGAACGATCCAAGCATTCATACAGTGGGACACAAATACTGACACTTGATGAAGTTATAGATATAGCTAAAGCCGATAATGGTTTATATCCATTATATATAGAAACAAAAAGCCCTAAAAATTACCCCGGAATTGAAGAACAGCTTGTCCATATACTTCAAACCCGGGGATATATAGCTAAAAACGAAAACAAAATTAATGCCCCCTATGCACCAGTAATATTTCAATCATTTGAAATTGAAAGCTTGCAGTTGCTTCAAAAGATAGCACCACAGGTTCCCCGAATATATCTTATAGATGAGGAAATGGTTAACCATAAAGGTTGGGATACCCTTATCGCTGAAGCAAAACAGGCACAATGCGCTGGCATTGGACCATCAGGCTATTTAGGCTGGCCATGGATAACCGGCAAAGCACACCGTAATGGGCTTTTGGTTCATATATATACAGTGAATAAAAAATGGCAGTATCGTCTTTTAGACTGGTTTGGTGCAGACGGTTTTTTTACCGACAGATGTGAATTGTTGATGGAATATTATCTAAAGCCACATAAAAAATCATTTACGGAGATTGTATCACATATTGATTAAATTGGTATTCATATTGTTAAAAGGGGTTTTTAGGAAAAAAACCTTACCAGGTTAATGATAACTTTTTAATTTTAACAGTTTAAACGAGCTTGCACCATACTGGTATATGTATTTTAATAAAAGGAAAATAGTGATAGTACATATACAAAAAGCTATATGCTGCTTACTAAATGACCGATATGTAAAGTAATGGGTCACATTACATTTTACTTGACTATCAATATAGTATACTATAATTTAAAAAATACTATTTTATTTTTATCTTCTAAACAGGAGATGTTTAATGAGTGAATGGTCAATAGCTGGTAAAGGAATATTAACTCCGGATAAGTTCGTCAAGAAAGCAAGTATACTGGTCAGTGACGGGATAATTGATAAAATTAATGGCCATAGCAGTTTTTCCATTGAAGTTGATGGCATCATTGTTCCTGGCCTCATAAACAGCCATGACCATTTACTGGGTACTTACCACCCTAAAGTTGGCAATGGGCCCTATGAAAACTGGCTTCCCTGGGATAATGACCTTAAAAGTTCTCCCATATATGAAGAACGTCAGCAGATAGAAAATCGTGACCTTTATCTTTTAGGTGGCTATCGCAATCTTTTATCAGGAGTAACAACCGTTTCAGACCATATACCTCATTTTGTCAATGAGCCATTTATTGACATACTCCCTGTTAAAGCATTGAAAAACTATGCGCTGGCTCATGCAGTTGTTTCTTTTGCATTGGCCTGGGGTGATGGCATTACACAGGAATACCAGAAAGCAGCTAAAGAACAAATACCCTTCATCACCCACTCAGGCGAAGGTTTTGACGATGAAACTCGCCACGATATTGATACCCTGGAGCGTTTAGGGGCGCTGGGTGAATACACCGTACTTATCCACGGAATAGCGTTCAATGAACATGATATCAAGCGTATAAAAAAAGCTGGTGCATCGGTAGTATGGTGTGGAGATTCCAACATGTATATGTTCAACCGTACAGCAAATGTCAAACTTATGCTGGAACATGGCGTCAATGTATGCATAGGCACTGATTCTCCCATGTCTGGTGGCGAAAATCTTTTGTATGAAATAAAATTTGACCGTAAATTATACAAAAAGCTGTTTGGTCAGGATCTCAGTGATGAAACAATAGTAAAAATGATCACGGTGAATCCATCCTATGCTTTTAAATTGCATGACCATGGTGCAATAAAACAGGGCAATGTTGCAGACTTTATTGTCATTTCCCGTATGGAAGATAATCCTTATTCAGCCGTTGTAAACGCTCAGCTTGAAGATATTGCACTGGTGGTTATTAATGGAAAACCAATGTATGGCGATAGTTCCTATAAAAAACTTTTTGACCACAATAAAGTCAAATACCAGGAAATAATCCTGCGAAACAGGCACAAACTGGTTGTTGGAGATTTACTGGGGTTACTGAGAAGAATAAGCAAAGCAGTTGGTTATAAGAAAGAGTTCCCATTTATTCCTGTTGAATTTGATATATAACGTGTGCGAGGATTTCTATGTCAAATGGTTCACCAACTCAAGGGATTACCACACGAACCTATAAACCAGGCTCTATTGTTTATTTTGAAAATGACAAGAGTGAAAATATTTATATCCTTAAATCAGGCCTAATAATTTTGACTTCTCAAAAGCTTGAAACCGGAGAGGAAGTCAAAGAAGAAGTTAGACCGGGTGAATTTTTTGGTGTAAAATCAGCACTGGGGCGCTACCCACGTGAAGAAACTGCACAGGTAATTAAAGAATCAGTGGTGCTGGTCTTGACACTTGCTGATTTTGAACGTCTCATTTTAAAGAATGTCAATGTGGTTTTAAAAATGCTCCGCATCTTCAGCAATCAGCTTAGAAGAATTGGACGAGCAGTACGTGAAGTATTAGGAGAAACAAGCACTATTAATCCTGAAGAGGAGCTTTTTAAAATTGGTGAATATTATTATAGAGCGGGCCGTTTTAATCAGGCACGGTACGCATATAACAAATACCTCGATTACTATCCAAACGCAAAATACTCAGATTTAGCAACCAAGCGAATACGAGAAATTGATTCTGGCCAGGCTGAATCAAATATTGCCCCTCAGCCAGTAAAACGCAAGGAAGTTGAAACTTCCACCGAGGAATTAAAAGATTTTACCCTTGACGAGGATATTGACTCAATGCCGGCAAAAGAATCAGTAGTTGATGAAATGGACGATTTTTTAGGTGAAAATAATTCTGCAAGTTCAGATTTTGATATTGCCGATGAAAGCCCCAAACACGAAGATATATCATCCATGTTTTATGAAGCTATGAGCCTCTATTCACAATCTGAATATGAATCTGCATTACAAATTTATAAAAAAATCTTAAACCAGAAGTCATTAAAAAATGATGCGGAAAATAAAATTTTTCAGAAAGCCCACTTTGAAATAGGAAGAACATATTTTAAAATGGGGCAATACAATGAAGCCATAGAATCTTTTTCATTGTTGATGAAGAAATTCCCTCAATCTGAATTAAATGTTAATGCATTGTACCATTTAGCCATGATTTATGAAGTAAAGAAACAATTTGATAAAGCTAAATCATATTATCAGAAAGTAATATCTCTGGCAGCCAAGGAGGAAATAGGTAAACAGGCTTCACGACGATTAAAAAATCTTGAATCACGGTAAAGGTATGCTATGTTACTTGATGAAAAGCTATTTGACAAATTTGGCGTAGAATACGAGCCCAACGATATAATCTTCTGCGAATTTGAACCTGGCAATGACTTTTACTTTATTCAATCCGGACGTGTGGAGATTGTAAAAATCATCAACAACCGGGAAAAAACTCTTGATATACTTGGTCCGGGTGATGTATTTGGCGAAATGGCAATACTTGAGGAAGAACCGCGTTCTGCATCGGCTATCGCAATTGATCATGTAAAGTTACTCAGGTTTAGAAGGGAAAATTTTGATGCACTATTACAGGGTAATCCTCAGCTTGCGTATAAACTGCTGGTTATCTTTTCAAAACGAATTTATGACGCTAAACGAAGACTTATGATTCTTTTACTTGATGACCCACAGTTGAAAGTTATGGATGTCATGAATATGTTAGCTGAACAGGACCCCCATTTAGATGTTCAGGAACCAGTTACTTTGCGTGTAACCGTCCAGGAAATTGCTAACTGGGCTGGTATGCAAATAAATGATGTACAAAAAATATTGACACATCTTAATAAATTGGGGAAAATTGAATTATTCAATGATAGAGTAGTTGTCAGGAATATCAGGGACTTCCAGCGGCTTGTTAATTCACGCCGTAAAAGCATGTATGCATAAGCTCCCGTAGCTCAGGAGGATAGAGCAGTAGTTTCCTAAACTATGTGTCAGAGGTTCGAGTCCTCTCGGGAGCAAAAATTATAACACGTACACTAGCGGGCTACCCCGCTGTTTTTTTTAAAAGAGGCATTGACTATGGAAGAACGTTTGCAACAAATTATTAATCGTTACAACGAAATTGAACAAGCTATGGCTGACCCAAAAACCGTCAGTGATCAAAGTTTATTCAAATCACTGACAAAAGAACATGCTAAGCTTACACCAGTAGTTCAAAAATATAATGAATATATACGAATAAAAAAAGAAATTGATGATACTAAGACTGCCTTAAAGTCAGAAAAAGACCAGGAAATGATATCTTTACTTGAGGAGGAAATCCCTAAACTTGAATCTAAACTTCATGAAATTGAAGAGCAAATTACTCAAATGCTGTTACCCCAGGACCCTCATGAAGGCAAAGATATTATTGTTGAAATTAGGGCTGGCACAGGCGGCGATGAAGCTTCATTGTTTGTAGCGGATCTCTATAGAATGTATATCCGGTATGCTGACCTTAAAGGGTGGAAGGTTGAACCCATAGACGCCAATCAGACAGAATTAGGTGGATTTAAAGAAGTCATTTTTTCCATTAGTGGAGCAGAGGCATATAGCTGTTTAAAATTTGAATCTGGTGTTCACAGGGTTCAGCGAATACCTGTTACTGAATCCGGTGGCAGAATTCACACATCTGCTGTTACCGTAGCAGTTCTTCCCGAAGTGGAGGAAAGCGAAGTTGATATCAATCCCGATGATATACGAATTGATGTTTACCGTTCCTCCGGCCATGGTGGCCAATCAGTCAATACAACAGATTCTGCTGTCCGTATAACCCATATCCCAACTGGTATTGTAGTAACATGCCAGGATGAGAAATCCCAACATAAAAACCGTGCTAAAGCTTTGAGGGTCTTGCGTGCCAGGCTTTTTGAAAAGATGGAACGGGAACGAATGGAAAAAGAAATAGCATTGAGACGATCTCAAATAGGAAGTGGTGACCGCAGTGAGCGCATCCGAACCTATAACTTTCCTCAATCACGGGTCACTGATCATAGAATAAATCTTACCATCTATGACTTGGAATCTGTGCTTGATGGTGAACTTGATAAAATTATTATCCCATTGCGGGAAAATGAAATGGAGAAATTACTGAAAGCTTCTCATGTCTGATGTCTTTAATAACTATTCTACCATCCACATTATAACTGATGCCTCAAGACTTCTTGAATCCATTTCAGCAACACCAGTATTAGATGCTGAAATTCTTATGGCACATGCATTGGGTATTGACCGCCATAAACTAGTTATATACCATAATACTTTAATTGATAAAAAAACTTTAACAAAGTTTAAACGGCTCCTTTCACGCAGATTAAAAAGTGAACCCATTGCCTATATTGTAGGTTACAAGGAATTTTACTCATTGCCATTGAACGTTAACAGGCATGTCCTTATACCACGCCCTGAAACTGAACTTCTGGTTGATTGTGCAATTTATCATGCCAGACAATATGCAACCATTTTGGATATCGGAACCGGAAGCGGAGCAATAGCTATTGCCATTAAATATAACAGGCCCGACTGCTCCGTATGGGCTACAGATATTTCAAAAGATGCTCTTAAAGTAGCTAAACATAATGCTGTCACAATACTTGGTAAGAATAAAATTAATTTTTTACAAAGTGATCTGTTTGACTCAATACCAGCAATGACATTTGATGTAATTGTTAGCAATCCACCATATATCAACCCTGATATATATACTCAACTGCAAAAGGATGTCCATTACGAACCAAAGGAAGCCTTGCTTGCACCTGATAATGGATTTGGCATTATTAAATCACTCATTGAAAAAGCAAATAATTATCTTTCTGATAATGGCATTCTTATTATAGAAATAGGAGATGATCAATTATCAAAAATACAAAATTTTGCCCCATTGTTTAACTTTTCACTTTCAATACTTAAAGATTATTCAGGATTACCTCGCATCGCTATTTTGAAAAAAGAAAAAATATCAACATATAAGAAATTATAATAAATTTATAACAATTTTATTCGATATTACTAATAACTGAATAATGGTATAAGCACCCTGACATTGACATTTGAATATTCTAGTCCAAACGAGCATTCCAGAAAAAAGGGGAAGCACACTGCATGATTAATAGCAGAGAGGAGTTGTTCCATGATAGCAATGTACCAGATTTTGTGGAATCATACAGGATACATGTTATCAGTAAGCGCGATAAATGGTATAGCTTTTCAAATATAACATGGGATCCTCACAGTAGGGAAATGGGGATTTATTCACTAATCAACTTCTTTGACGTTTTTGTGACAGGCAGCCAGTGTATACAAAATACCGTACCAAAAAAATCCTTTGGTACCCCGCGGTGCAAATATACTATTATCCAACCTTTACGAGAAAGCAAGCTTGTTTATAAAGATCCCAATCTTAGTGCCAGCATATCTTTATTTGATCACTTCCCCTATTATGAATTACTGCATAATAAAAAACCATCCACAGAAAGTTTTGAAAATATGATCGCCAGCTACTTTACCCGTTGCAAAGCAAAAGTATCTGTTGAGGTACATGCCAAATCAAAAATTATCAAAAAAAATTTTGATTGTATTGGATTTAAGGAACATACATGGGGTTTATACCCATATACCCTGATTAATTGTGACAGCAGAGTTATTGTCCATTTCCGTGACCAGACTATTGCATTCCGATACATTGAATATAATGGGGTGAGCTATTCTTATGGCTGTATCTCCCGAAAAAATGGTAATCTGGCACTTGTACTGGTTGAACTTGAATATTTATCAATAAAAAATGCACAGCTGGAATCATCTGAATTTACCTATAAAGATGCTCAGGATGATATTGATTTAATTGTTTCAAAGCCAATTAAAACTCAGGTAATAGATGTTCCAAAAAAGGCTAAAAAATCTCACATTCATGTAGTAAGTTTTTCAGATTTTACCGTCATAGGCACCAATAAAAAAGGATATGGGATAGAAGAACATTATATTTCTTATGACCGCTTAAAAAATACTCTATAATATTGTATATGATAATAACATCCGAACAACTCAAGCGCATGGGACTTTTTATAATACTTTTAGTCATTCTATTAGTATATAATTTATATTCAAAATTATATTTTAACTGGTATGGTATTGATATTATTGTCAGGTCATACTCTTTTTTGTTTTCTTTTTTATGTATATTCAATTATACACAAATAGATTTTAAACGTTACACTCCTTTATACAGGAACCGTTTCCCAAAGTTTGCAAACCTCATTATGTTTTTAGAATCAAGGGTTATGCCTTTTTTACTTATATATTTCATTGCAACCCTTCATACATTAATAGACAATATCAATAACAGTAGCTGGCCATATACTGCTTACATTGGGATATTAGATGGACGCTATACCAATATTATTTTTTATTCATTAATTCTTTTTGGTGTACTTCGATATAAGATAAAACCTACTATTGCAATACCATTATTTATTGGGGGATCTATAGCGTTTTATTTTGTGGATAAAATAATTTATACCAACATCATAGCAGGTACTGGTATAGTATTTGTTAAACTTTTAAAGCTATCTGTACTTACAGGGGTATTGTTGTTTGAATACTTTCATTTACATTTCCCTCAACTCATTTTAATTGCTATAGCAACCGCGGGCATACTTTTTTCAGGAACTATCGGGACCTATATTTTTTTGTATTCTACTGTTAAACATGAATCCATTAAAAAAGAAATACAATTCAAACTGCTTCGCTACGGAATACCATTTAGGATTAATGAACTTAAACAATATGTTCTGACAAAACGCCAGTATAAAGATTATCAGTTGTTTATCATGTATTCTCAAGCATTGGATTTACCTGTTCATTTTACTGATGAAGAGTGGATCAAGCTCCTATTTTCTGAACATATACAGATGGCAGATGAAGTTGCTTCAATACTAGTAAAGAAAAGCATTATCATACCATTTAATTCAATTATTGATTACGCATATACTATATCATTCAAACACGATGAACAATTACAATCCGCTGGCCACCTGGCGCGTCTGGCTGCACGATTTGCTGATGGTAATGAAAAAACAATTATACTGACGTTTGAGAAAGGAAATGTTTCATTAAAAATCTGGATAATGAGTGTAATGGGATTTCACAAAAAAATTATATATCTGCCTGTTTTACTGCCCTACTGTGCCGACACAAATACAACATTAGCTACCACTGCTTATAGTACACTGGTACAGATAACAGGTAAAAATCCTTCTGCCGAGTACAACCTGCCAACTAATGACCCACAGGTTTTAAAAGCTTTTAAAGATTTTTATTTTCAAAGAGGCAATATGAAATAATGGGGCATCTGCTGCATTCAGGATTTCGTGCATAGCATATTGTCCTTCCATGATAGATGAATAGCAAATGTGCTGTAATCCAATCTGATTGCATGATACTTTCCATCAGCGCCATTTCAATAGCAATGGGTTTTGTGCTATCTGCATACCCTATTCTACCAGCAACACGAGCCACATGGGTATCAACGGGTATTGCAGGAATCCCAAAGCCAAAGGCCAATATCACATTGGCGGATTTTCTTCCCACGCCCGGCAGGCGCATTAATGCCTCTCGTGTGTCAGGTACAACTCCATTAAATTCATGTACGATAGTTCTTGATAATGCCACAATATGTTTTGCCTTATTGTGATAGAAACCTGTTGATTTTATAATTTCCTCAACATCCCCGATGTCAGCCTGTGCCAGTGAATTAAAATCAGGATATTTTTTAAACAGCAAGGGAGTTACCCTGTTTACCTGATTATCAGTTGTCTGAGCAGACAACACCACTGCAATACACAACTGGTATAGATTGGTAAAGCGCAATGGTGCAGAAACCTGATACTGCTTCTTCAAACGATTAATGATTTTTTTTGAGGTTGCTTTATCTATCATGAACTATCGCCATAAGAAGTGATTGAGCTTCTTTTTGCCTGGACTCTAATACATGGATATCAGCAATATCATCATTAGTAAAATAATATCCACAGATCAGTGGTTCATCATATTCCATGTACAAAATAGCTTCCAGATCCTGTTTTGCCTTTGCATGTGCACCCTGGCTCAGGAAAAGCTTTGCCCTGAAATAATATGCTTCAAAGTGATGGGGATTTTTTTCGATAGCCTGTGTAAGATAGTCCATAGCTTTGTTACTTTCATTCATAAAATAATATGATAGTCCTGCTCCAAACAGGATATCATAATCAATGTAGTTTTTCTGTATAAGCCGTGTAAAATCAAGTGCAGCCCATTCATATCGGCGCTTATATACATTTTCCCAGGCATTGATAATTGTCTGATTTATATATGGGTCATTAAACCGCCAGAGCTTTTTATGTGTACCGTGTTGCACGGATGAGCAATAGAAAAGCAGGATACCTGTCATGAATAGTATCAATGGTATATATTTTTTCATATTGTTTTTTCACCTACAATATTTTCTAACAGGTGTTTAACCTTTTGCAAAGCTCGTGCTCTATGGCTAATTGTATTCTTTATATTCAGAGGTAACTGTGCCATAGTCTTTCCCAATTCTGGAATATAGAAAACAGGATCATACCCAAAACCATTTTCACCTGCTGGTTCTTTTGCAATAACACCTTCACAGACACCTTCTTCTATATATTCTCTGCCATCGGGAAAGACCAGAGCCATAACACATACAAAGCGTGCCTGGCGCCTGTCATCGGGCACATCACGCATTTTTTGTAATAAAAGCATGTACCTCTCTTCATCTGTTGTAAGATTACCAAATCTTGCTGAATACACTCCGGGCTCACCATTCAAAGCATCAACTACAAGCCCTGAATCATCTGCAAGAGCAGGCAAACCGGTAACATGACATACATGCCGCGCCTTGATTAATGCATTATCTGTAAAAGTTGAGCCAGTTTCTTCTATTTCACCAATTTCGGGATACTTTTCAAGTGAAGTAAATACTACTGAAGAAAGACTAAAAGAAAGTATTTCTTTCATTTTTCCTTTATTACGCGTTGCAACTACTATCTCCATATTTTTTAATACTCCTATAAGAACCATTAAGTGATTGTGTTCCTTACATGAAATTTTTAATTATCCATTAAATGTTATAATAAAATAAGTAATAATTCCTTAAAATAATTTCATAATGAATATACTGTACACCCCCGCCGCCTTCGGCGGCG